>NZ_JBAPKY010000046.1:0-28430 GCF_037083785.1 Roseovarius sp. D22-M7 | reverse complement strand
TCGCGCCGATCGCCATGGAAGATGGCCTGCGCTTCGCCATCCGCGAAGGCGGCCGCACCGTCGGCGCCGGCGTCGTGTCGAAGATCCTCGTGTAAGACAACTCAGGCCTCGGGCACGTCCCGGGGCAGGGTTCGACGAGGGGGGCCGGATCATCCGGCCGTCCTCCTATCAACTCCAATGCCGTGAAAGGCCCATCAGATGCAAAGCCAGAACATTCGCATTCGGCTGAAGGCGTTCGACTACCGGGTGCTGGATTCCAGCACCCAGGAAATCGTCAACACCGCCAGGCGGACGGGCGCGCACGTGCGCGGCCCGATCCCGCTGCCCAACAAGATCGAGAAATACACCGTTCTTCGCAGCCCGCACGTGAACAAGAAATCCCGCGATCAGTTCGAGATCCGCACGCATAAGCGGCTTCTCGACATCGTCGATCCCACGCCGCAGACGGTAGACGCGCTGATGAAGCTCGACCTCGCCGCCGGCGTGGACGTTCAGATCTCTGTTTGAGGAGGGCCACGACATGTTGCGCTCTGGTGTGATCGCGAAGAAGGTCGGCATGACCCGGCTGTTCATGGAAGACGGGCGGCAGGTGCCGGTGACCGTTCTTCAACTCGACAAGTTGCAGGTGGTGGCACAGCGCACCGCCGAGAAGGACGGCTATTCGGCAGTTCAACTGGGGGCCGGCACCGCCAAGGCCAAGCGGACCACGCAGGCGATGCGCGGGCATTTCGCCGTGGCCAAGGTGGAGCCCAAGCGCAAGGTCGCGGAATTCCGCGTGGCGCCCGAGAACCTGATCAAGGTGGGCGAGGAAATCACCGCTGATCATTATTTCGAGGGTCAATTCGTGGATGTCTGCGGCACCTCGATCGGCAAGGGCTTTGCCGGGGCGATGAAGCGGCACAACTTCCGGGGTCTGGAAATGACCCACGGCGTGTCGATCAGCCACCGCAGCCACGGCTCAACCGGTCAGTGCCAGGATCCCGGCAAGGTCTTCAAGGGCAAGAAGATGGCCGGCCACATGGGTGCCTCGAAGGTGACGACGCAGAACCTGCAGGTCATCCGGACCGATGCGGGTCGCGGCCTGATCATGATCAAGGGCGCGGTGCCCGGATCGAAGGGCGGTTGGGTGACGATCAAGGACGCGGTCAAGAAGCCGTTCCCCGAGAACGCGATCCTGCCCGCGGCGCTGAAATCCGCGGCTGAAGAGGCCGCCAAAGCCGCCGAGGAGGCCGCCGCACAGGCCGCCGCAGAGGAAGAAGCCGAGGCCAAGCGCATCGCCGAAGAGCAGGCCGCCGCCGAGGAAGCCGCGCTGAAAGAGGCCGAGGCCGATATCGACGCCGAGAAGAAGGACGACCAGTGATATGAAACTCGACGTGATCAAACTGGACGGCAGCTCGGCCGGCGCGGTCGATCTGGGCGAAGACGTCTTCGGGCTGGAGCCGCGCGCGGACATCCTGCACCGGGTCGTGCGCTGGCAGCGCAACAAGGCGCAGGCCGGCACGCACAAGGTCAAGACCCGGTCCGAGGTCAGCTATTCGACCAAGAAGATCTACCGCCAGAAGGGCACCGGGGGCGCACGCCACGGCGCGCGCTCGGCGCCGATCTTCCGCAAGGGCGGGATCTACAAGGGCCCGACGCCGCGCAGCCATGCGCATGAGTTGCCCAAGAAGGTGCGCCAGCTGGGCCTCAAGCACGCGCTGTCGGCCAAGGCGCAGGCCGGGTCGCTGGTGGTGATCGAGGATGCGGCGAGCGACGGCAAGACAAAGACGCTGGCCCGCCAGATCCGCGATCTCGGCTGGAAGCGTGCGCTGCTCATCGATGGCAGCGAAGTGAACGCCGATTTCGCCAAGGCGGCGCGCAACATCGAGGGCCTCGATGTGCTGCCGTCGGTCGGCGCTAACGTCTATGACATCCTCAAGCGTGACACGCTGGTGTTGACGAAAGCGGGTGTCGAGGCCCTCGAGGCCCGTCTTGGAAAAGGTGGTGTGAAATGAGCGCGAAACCCGAACATTACGACGCGATCCGCAAACCTGTGATCACCGAGAAGGCCACGCTGGCCTCGGAAAACGGCGGTGTCGTCTTCGAGGTCGCCATCGATGCCAACAAGCCGCAGATCAAGGAGGCCGTCGAGGCGCTCTTCGGGGTCAAGGTGAAGGCGGTCAACACCACCATCACCAAGGGCAAGCACAAGCGCTTTCGCGGCAAGCCGGGGCGTCGCAACGACGTCAAGAAGGCCTATGTCACGCTGGCCGAGGGCAGCACGATCGATGTGACCACCGGTCTCTGACCCGGCGCATCCGCGTCTTTCTCAAAGGCCCCTGCCGAAAGGCGGGGGCTTTTTTCGTGCCGCATCGGCGCGGTGCCCGGTGTCGAGGCCGGGGCGCCGCCACCGCCACGCCGCGCGGCCCCGTCGCGACACTTTTGCGTCTGCATAATAATTGGGCAATGGCAAGGCCTTTTGCCTGAAAGGCGGGCGGGCGCCGGCGTTTCGGGTGTCACGCCGGGCCTTTCAATTGTGCGGCCAGCGCCGCGCATATTGGCTGAAGCCATCGGACCGGTCGTGACCCGGGGGTCATACCTTCGAACGAGCGCCGCGCCGGATAAAAATGGCCGAAGGCCTTTCGCTGCCGCTGCGGCAGACCTGACACGGGAGATATGAGACAGATGAAGACCAGAACACTTGCGGCCACCCTTGCCGCGACGACCGCGTTGCTTTCCACCCCCGTCCTCGCGCAGGAGTGCCCCGTCAAGGTTGGCGTACTGCATTCGCTGTCGGGCACGATGGCGATCTCGGAAACCACGCTCAAGGACACGGTTCTGATGCTCGTAGAGCAGCAGAACGAAAAGGGCGGGCTTCTGGGCTGCGAGATCGAGGCGGTGGTCGTCGATCCCGCGTCCGACTGGCCGCTCTTCGCCGAGAAAGCGCGCGAGTTGCTGACCGTGAACGAGGTCGACGTGATCTTCGGGTCCTGGACCAGCGTCAGCCGCAAGTCGGCGCTGCCGGTGCTCGAGGAACTCAACGGCCTGATGTTCTACCCCGTGCAATACGAGGGCGAGGAAAGCTCGAAGAACGTGTTCTATACGGGGGCGGCGCCCAACCAGCAGGCGATCCCGGCGGTGGACTATTTCCTCGAGGAGCTTGGCGTCGAGAGCTTCGCGCTGCTGGGCACCGATTACGTCTATCCCCGCACCACCAACAACATCCTCGATTCCTACCTGAAATCCAACGGCGTCGCGGATGAGGACATCTTCGTCAACTATACCCCCTTCGGGCATTCCGACTGGGCCACGATCGTGTCGGATGTCGTGGCCCTCGGGGCCTCGGGCAAGCAGGTCGGCGTGATCTCGACGATCAATGGCGATGCCAATGTCGGCTTCTATAAGGAACTGGCGGCACAGGGCATCGACGCGGCCGATATCCCCGTGGTGGCGTTTTCAGTGGGTGAGGAAGAGCTTTCGGGTCTCGACACGGCACCGCTGGTCGGCCACCTCGCGGCGTGGAACTATTTCATGTCCGCCGACACGCCCGAAAACGAGGCCTTCATCGAGAACTGGCACGCCTATATCGGCAACACCGACCGCGTCACCAACGACCCGATGGAGGCGCATTACATCGGCTTCAACATGTGGGTGAACGCGGTGACCGAGGCCGGGACGACCGATGTCGACGCGGTGCGCGAGGCGATGTGGGGGCAGGAGGTGCCCAACCTCACCGGCGGCACGGCCGTGATGAACGCCAATCACCACCTGTCGAAGCCTGTCCTGATCGGCGAGATCCGCGATGACGGACAGTTCGACATCATCAGCCAGACCGAGGAAGTGCCCGGCGACGCCTGGACCGACCACCTGCCCGACAGCGCCGTGCTCAAGAGCGACTGGCAGGATCTCGGCTGCGGGATGTACAATACCGAGACCGAAACCTGCGTGCAGATGACCTCGAACTACTGAGGACGACCCGACGTCGCGCGGGACCCTCCCTGCCCGCGCGGCGCCATGCTGCAACAGGACCGGATCGGATATGCCAGTTTCCGCCTTTCTCGCCCGCGTGGTGGCGCTTCTCGTGCTTGCGGTCTGCCTGATCGGGCTGCGCCCCGGTGCGGCAACCGCACAGCAGGATCTGCAGCCGCTTCTGCAACAGCATCAGGAAGATCTCGCCGATCCGTCGCGTCGCACCATCGGCCCGGTGATCGCGGACCTGCTCGATAGCGGGCATCTGCGCATCGCGGATTTCCTGCGCAAGTGGGAGGCGCGCGAGGTCTATGTGCGCCCGGAGGATGGGTTATTCTTTTATGCCGAAGAGGCGGGCGACGATTTGCGCCTGATCGATATCGATAGCGGTGAGGCCGTCGACGTCGTGGGTAGCCGCGCGGTCGACGAGATCCGGCCCAATGCCGGGGTGCGCCGCGAGCTTGCCGCGGCGCTGGTGCCCGTGGAACTGACGGCCCCCGATCCCGCGCGCCGGCAGGACGCGCTCGACGCCATCCTGCGCAGTTCGGATGCCAGCCAGATCCCGCCGCTCGCAGACAGCATCGACAGCGAGACCGACCCCGCGATCAAGACCCGCAAGCAGCGGCTTCTGGCGCTTCTGACCGCGCAATTCGGCGCCACGAAATCCGACCGCCTCGACGCGATCGCGGCGCTGGCGGGTGATACCAGCATCGAGGCGCGCGGCGTGCTCAACCAACTGACCGCGACACGCGACGGTGTGGCCGAGACCCTGCCCGAGGATGCCAACATCGCGCGCGTGCTCGAGGTCGGGACGGACATCACCGAGGCGCAGGCGCATGACCGCCTCGTCGACGAGGGCCTCGCGCCGCCGCGCCAGACGGCGGCGGATCTGCGCGACGTGCTGGCCGAACACATCGTCGATGGCCGGGTGGGCGGCGTGCCCGTTCACCGGCTCGACACGCTGGCGGCCCGCGCGGACGCCTATGAGGCGCTCGAGGCGGCGGGCACCGTGCCGCCACGCGCGGCCCCGGGCGAGGTCGCGCAGGCCGTCGCCGCGCATGTCTTCTACGAGCAATACCTGCAACCCGACCCGGAGATCACGCAGGCCGCGCAGGACGCGCTCGACGCCACCGCGCGCGCGCTCGGGCTCTACCAGACCGCGGACCTTGTGATTGACGGGCTGTCGCTGGCGTCGATCTTCTTTCTCGCCGCCATCGGTCTCGCGATCACCTTCGGCGTGATGGGGGTGATCAACATGGCGCATGGCGAGTTCATCATGATGGGCGCCTATACCGGTTACGTGGTGCAGCTTTTCGTGCCAGATTACACCCTTAGCCTCGTGGTCGCGTTGCCCATGGCCTTCTTGGTGACCTTCGGTGCAGGCGTCGCTATGGAGCGTCTGGTGATCCGCCATCTCTATACCCGGCCGCTGGAAACATTGCTGGCCACGTTCGGCATCTCGATCATGCTGCAGCAACTGGCCAAGAACATATTCGGCACGCAGGCCCGTCCGCTGACCGCGCCCGACTGGCTGGGCGGGGCGATCACGCTCAACGACATCGTCGGCATCTCGACGATCCGCGTGGGGATCTTCGTGCTGGCGCTGATCTTTCTGGCGCTGCTGCTCTATATCCTCAAGCGCACGCGGCTGGGGCTTGAGGTGCGCGCGGTCACGCAGAACCCCGGCATGGCGGCCTCGATGGGGATCGATCCCGACCGCATCAACATGCTGACCTTCGGCCTCGGATCGGGCATCGCCGGGATCGCCGGCGTGGCGATCGGGCTATACGCACAGGTCACGTCCGAGATGGGCGCCAATTACATCGTGCAAAGCTTCATGACCGTGGTCGTCGGCGGTGTCGGCAATGTCTGGGGCACGCTCGCGGGGGCGTCGCTGATCGGCTTTCTGCAAAAGGGGATCGAGTGGTTCAACCCCTCAAACACGCTGGCGGCGCAAACCTGGATGGTGCTGTTCGTCATCCTCTTCATCCAGTTCCGGCCCAAGGGCATCGTCGCCCTGAAGGGCCGCGCGGCGGGAGACTGATCCATGCAGGACGCCATTCGGACTTCTTCGGGCCGGAACTATCCTTGGGAAGAACAACGCAGTGACGCCTTCGCGCGGCGCAAGGGTCCGAGAACCGGGTTAAGTGGGGGGCGGGCATGAAACGCAGCTTCCTCGCGGACAATCCGTCGGTGTTCTGGATGCTCGGGCTGCTCGGTCTCTTCACGCTCGGCGTCACCATCCTGGCCGAGGGGGCGGGCCTCGCGCTCTTGTCGACCTCGGCCGTCAAGATCCTCGGGATGACGCTGTGCCTGTGCCTGATCGCGGTGGCGATGGACGTGGTCTGGGGCTATTGCGGGATCCTCAGCCTCGGGCATTTCGCGTTTTTCGGGCTGGGCGGCTACGCCATCGGCATGTGGCTGATGTATGCCCGCACCGAGGGCATCGTCATCGAGTCCCTTGCCAACGCGCCGATCCCGCCCACGCAAGGCGAGATCGACGATGCCATCGCCGGCCAGATCTTCGGCGTCGTGGGCAGCGACGAGTTGCCGATGATCTGGGCCTTCGCCCACTCCCTGCCGCTGCAACTGCTGTTGGTGGTGCTGGTGCCGGGGCTGCTGGCGTTGGTCTTTGGCTGGCTGGCCTTCCGCAGCCGAGTGACCGGCGTTTACCTGTCGATCCTGACGCAGGCGATGACGCTGGCGCTGTCGCTGTACCTTTTTCAGAACGACACCGGGCTGCGCGGCAATAACGGCCTGTCGGGGCTGCAGAACATCCCCGGCCTTCTGGAGGTGCCGCAATCCACGGTGGCGCTGTGGTTCTTCTGGGCCTCGGCCGCGGCCCTAGGACTGGGATACGTGTTCTTCGCGTGGCTGGTGTCGGACAGGTTCGGGTCGGTCGTCCGGGCGATCCGCGACAACGAGGCGCGGGTGCGGTTCCTCGGCTACCATGTCGAAAGCTACAAGCTGCTGGTTTTCACCCTGACCGCGATCGTCTCGGGGCTTGCCGGCGCACTTTACTATCCGCAGGCCGGAATCATCAACCCGGCCGAGATCGCGCCGATCGCGTCCATCTACCTTGCAGTCTGGGTGGCCATCGGCGGGCGCGGGCGGCTTTACGGCGCGGTGATCGGCGCGGCTGTGGTCAGCCTCGCGTCGAGCTGGTTCACCGGCGGCGGCGCGCCGGATATCGAGCTGGGGTTCTACACGATCAACTGGACGGATTGGTGGCTGGTGCTGCTGGGCGGGGGCTTTGTCGCCGTCACGCTGTTCTTTCCGCGCGGCATCGGCGGCCTCTTCGATTATCTGGTTAAAAAGCCATGAGCACGCTTCTCGAAGTCTCGGGCGTTTCCGTAAGTTTCGACGGGTTCCACGCCATCAACAACCTCTCGATCCAGATCGCAGAGCCGGAATTGCGCGCCGTGATCGGCCCCAACGGGGCGGGCAAGACGACCTTCATGGATATCGTCACCGGCAAGACGCGGCCCGACGAGGGACGGGTGATCTGGGGCGAGGCGTCGCGCTCGCTGGTGGGGATGAGCGAAAGCGCCATCGCCCGTGCCGGCATCGGGCGCAAGTTCCAGAAACCCACCGTGTTCGAGCATCAGACCGTGCGCGAGAACCTCACGATGGCGCTCAGGAACGCGCGCGGGCCGCTCAACGTGCTGTTCGACCGCCGGCCCGGCCATGCCGCCACGCGCATCGCCGAACTGGCCGAGGAGATTGGTCTCGCCGACGATCTGCCCCGCCGCGCCGGCGAACTCAGCCACGGGCAGAAGCAATGGCTCGAGATCGGGATGCTTCTGGCACAGGACCCGCGCCTTCTGCTGGTCGACGAGCCTGCCGCGGGCATGACACCGGCCGAGCGTGAACACACCACCGACATCCTGAAACGCGCCGCGCAGACCCGCGCCGTGGTGGTGATCGAGCATGACATGGACTTCGTCCGCAGGCTGAACTGCAAGGTGACGGTGCTGCACGAAGGCGCGGTGCTGGCCGAGGGCAGCATCGACCATGTCACCGCGAACAAGGAGGTGATCGATGTCTACCTGGGCCGCTGAACGATGCTGAGCGTCGAGGACCTGACCCTGCATTACGGTGCCTCGCAGATCCTGCACGAGGTCAGCCTGACCGCGCGTCCCGGGGCGGTGACAGCGGTCATGGGCACCAATGGCGTGGGCAAGACCAGCCTGTTGAAGGCCATCGCGGGCCGGCACCCCTATTCGGGTGGGCGCATCACACTGGACGGGCAGGTGCTGGATCACCTGAGCGCGGCACGGTTCGCGCAGGCCGGCATCGCCTATGTCCCGCAGGGGCGCGAGGTCTTTCCGCTGCTTTCTGTGACCGAGAACCTGCAGACCGGCTTTGCCTGCCTGCAGAGGCCCGAGCGTGTCATCCCCGACCGCATCTACGACCTCTTCCCGGTACTGGACCGGATGAGGGACCGGCGGGGCGGCGATCTGTCGGGTGGTCAGCAACAGCAATTGGCCATTGCCCGCGCGCTGATCGCGCGGCCTCGCGTCCTGCTTCTGGACGAGCCGACCGAGGGGATCCAGCCCAACATCATCAGCCAGATCGGCGAGGTGATCGGCCTCTTGCGCGAGGAGGGCGAGATCGCCATCGTGCTGGTCGAGCAGTATTTCGATTTCGCCTATGATCTGGCCGACGACCTCGTGGTGCTAAACCGCGGCGAGGTGCGGCTTTCGGAACCCGCCGCGACGGTCGAGCGGGACCGGCTGTTGCGCGAAGTGTCCATCTGATGGGCGGTCTGCCTGAAATGCAGGCATTCACGCGCGAGTGGCGGCGCGAGGCGGCCTCGGGGCGTGGTCGGGTCTGGCTGTCCGGCGCGCCGGCGATACGCTGAAGGCGACACCGACGTGAGACGCGCAGATGGATGCCTGCCCCGCCCCGCCCCCGACGCATGAGCGCAGCCAAGGCGCCGCGCATGTCACGCTTCTGCCGGGGCAGGCGGGTGGTAAGCTCGAGCGCCTGCACCAGCGGGGATCGGCCAAGGCGTTCCTGCATCCCGGCGCAGAAGGCCCTGAGATCGTGCTGCTCAACACGTCGGGCGGGCTGACGGGCGGTGACCGGCTGTCCTACCGCATCGACCTTGCCGATGGCTGCCGCGCGACCGGCACGACCCAGACCGCCGAGCGCGCCTATCGCAGCGCACATGGCCCCGCGCGGGTCACGGTGCATCACCGGCTGGGCGCGGGCGCGCATCTTGATTGGCTGCCGCAGGAGACGATCCTGTTCGATCAAAGCCATCTGGCGCGCGAGACCGTGATCGATCTTGCGCCGGATGCGTCCTGCCTGATGCTCGAATCCATCGTGCTGGGCCGCGCCGCCATGGGCGAGACGGTGCGCCGCGTCACGCTGCGCGACACCCGCCGCATCACCCGGGATGGCGCGCCCGTGTTGGTCGAACCGCTGCATCTGGCGACCGACGCGCTGACCGCCGGAGCGGGCGTGCTGAACGGCGCGCGGGCGGTCGCCACGCTGGCGCTGGTGGCACAGGGGGCCGAGGACGCGGTCGCCCGCGTGCGCGAGGGTCTGGGCGAGCCGGGCGTCGCGGGCGCGGCCTCGGGGTTCGACGGCAAGCTCGTGATCCGGCTGATGGCCGGCGATGGCTGGCCGCTGCGGCGGCAGATCGCCCGGCTGGTGCAGGTTCTGCGCCCCGGCCCGCTGCCCCGCGTCTGGCAAGCTTAGGAGACATGCGATGAACCTCAATCCCCGCGAAAAGGACAAGCTGCTGATCTCTGTCGCCGCCATGGTGGCGCGCGGGCGGCTGGCGCGCGGCGTCAAGCTCAACCACCCCGAGGCGGTGGCGCTGATCACCGATTTCGTGGTCGAGGGTGCACGCGACGGGCGCAGTGTCGCCGACCTGATGGAGGCCGGCGCGCATGTCATCACGTCCGATCAATGCATGGAGGGCATCCCCCAGATGATCCCCTCTGTGCAGGTCGAGGCGACCTTTCCCGACGGCACCAAGTTGGTGACCGTCCATGATCCCATCCGCTGAAAAGGACCGTTCCCATGCGATATATCCTGCCCTTGCTTCTTCTGCCGACGCTGGCCCAGGCCCATGCCGGCCCGCACATGCACCCGCATGGCGTCGACGCGATGTGGCTGGTGGTCGTGGGTCTGCTGGCCCTTGCGGGCGGCTATGTCATCGGCGGGGGTCGCAAATGATCCCCGGAGAGCTTTTGCCTGCGGCCGGCGACATCACCCTGAACGCGGGCGCCGAGGTCACCGTGCTGGAGGTCGCCAATTCCGGCGACCGGCCCGTGCAGGTGGGCAGCCACTACCATTTTGCCGAGGCCAATAGCGGGCTTTCCTTCGACCGCGCCGCGGCGCGCGGGCAACGCCTCGACATCCCGGCCGGCACCGCCGTGCGGTTCGAGCCGGGCCAGACCCGCGAGGTGCAGCTGATCCCCTATGGCGGGGCGCGGCGGGTGTTCGGATTCAACGGACAGGTGATGGGAGACCTTTAGCCATGGCAACAACCATCCCCCGCGCCGATTATGCCGGCATGTACGGCCCCACCACAGGCGACCGGGTGCGGCTCGCCGATACCGACCTTGTCATCGAGGTCGAGCGGGACTTCACCACCTACGGCGAGGAGGTGAAGTTCGGCGGCGGCAAGGTGATCCGCGACGGCATGGGCCAAAGCCAGGCGACCCGCGCCGAAGGAGCCATGGACACGGTCATCACCAACGCGCTACTCGTGGACCACCACGGCATAGTCAAGGCGGATGTAGGCCTGCGCGACGGGAAAATCGCCGCCATTGGCAAGGCCGGCAACCCCGACACGCAAGACGGCGTCGATATCGTCATCGGCCCGGGGACGGAAGTCATCGCCGCAGAGGGCCGCATCCTGACGCCCGGCGGGTTCGATGCGCATATCCATTTCATCTGCCCGCAACAGATCGACGACGCGCTGCATTCCGGCATCACCACGATGCTGGGCGGTGGCACCGGCCCGGCGCATGGCACGCTGGCGACGACCTGCACGCCCGGAAGCTGGCATATCGGGCGGATGCTGCAGGCCGCCGACGCGCTGCCGATGAACCTTGCCTTTGCCGGCAAGGGCAATGCGAGCCTGCCCGGCGCGCTGGTCGAACAGGTGCAAGCGGGGGCCTGCGCGCTGAAGCTGCACGAGGATTGGGGCACCACGCCGGGCGCCATCGACTGCTGCCTGAGCGTCGCCGACGACATGGACGTGCAGGTGATGATCCACACCGACACCCTGAACGAGTCAGGGTTCGTGGAGAATACGCTGGCCGCCTTCAAGGGCCGCACGATCCACGCCTACCACACCGAGGGCGCGGGCGGCGGTCATGCGCCCGACATCATGAAGGTGGTCGGGTCGCAGAACGTGCTACCCTCGTCGACCAACCCGACGATGCCCTACACCGTCAACACCATCGAGGAACATCTCGACATGCTGATGGTGTGTCATCACCTCGACAAGGCGATCCCCGAGGACGTGGCCTTTGCCGAAAGCCGCATCCGGCGAGAGACCATCGCTGCCGAGGACATCCTGCACGACATGGGCGCGTTCTCGGTGATCGCCTCGGACAGCCAGGCGATGGGCCGCGTGGGCGAGGTGATCATCCGCACCTGGCAGACCGCCGACAAGATGCGCCTGCAGCGCTGCCGGCTGCCCGAGGAAACCGGCGACAACGACAACATCCGCGTCAAGCGCTACATCGCGAAATACACCATCAACCCCGCCATCGTCCACGGCATCGCTGCGCATATCGGCAGCATCGAGCCTGGGAAGCGCGCTGATCTGGTGCTGTGGAGCCCGGCCTTTTTCGGGGCGAAACCGGACATGGTGCTGATGGGCGGCTCGATCGTGCTGGCGCAGATGGGCGATCCCAACGGCTCGATCCCCGCGCAGCCGGTGCATTCGCGCCCCATGTTCGGGGCGTTCGGGCGGGCGTTGGAGCGATCCTCGGTCTCGTTCGTCAGTGCCGCGGCGCAGGCCGACGGGATCGGCGCGGCGCTCGGGCTGGCGAAGGAGACCGTCGCGGTCGGCGGCACGCGGGGCATCGGAAAGCGCGACATGATCCACAACGACCTGACGCCGCGGATCGAGGTGGATCCCGAGACCTACGAGGTGCGCGCGGATGGCGAGTTGCTGACCTGCGAGCCGGCCTGCGAATTGCCGATGGCGCAACGCTATTTCCTGTTCTGAGGAGCAATGCATGAGCGATCTTCCCGTCTGCCGCCGCCTCTTGTCCGAGGCACCCGCGGAAGTGGCCGATCATGTCGCGCTCGACTATGATGCGCGGCTGATGCGGCGCAAGCGGCTGGTGGGGCAGCATGGTCTGGCCTTCCTGGTGGATCTGGTCGAGGTCACCAATCTTGATGATCACTGGGGGTTTGTGCTGGACGACGGGCGCGCGGTGGCGGTCGTGGCCGCGCCCGAGGATCTGGTGGAGGTGCGCGGCGACCTGCCGCGCCTCGCCTGGCATATCGGTAACCGGCACACGCCGTGCCAGATGGGCGCCGATCACCTGACCATCCGCCGCGATCACGTGATCGAGGCGATGCTGGCGCATATCGGCGCGGATCTGACCCCGGTCACCGGGCCGTTTCGACCCGAGGGCGGTGCCTATGGCAAGGGGCGCACGATGGCGCATTCGCACCAGGATCAAGATCATGGGGGTCACGATCATGCCTATCACGGCCCCGCCTGATGCTGACGCCGTCGCATCTCTCCCTGGTGCAGTGGCTTTCGCCGGCCTTCCCGACGGGGGCGTTCGCCTATTCGCACGGGCTGGAAACGGAAATCGCCGCGGGGACGGTGCGGGATGCCGAAAGCCTCGGCATCTGGCTGGGCAATATCCTGCGGTTCGGCGCAGGGTGGCAGGATGCGGTGCTTCTGGCGCAGGCGCTGGGCGGGGACCGCGACGCGGTGGACGATCTGGCCCGCGCGCTGGCCCCTTGCGCGGAACGCCTGCGGGAAAGCCGCGATCAGGGCACGGCATTTGCGCGCGCGGTGTCGGGGATCACCGGGCGCAGGCTGCCGCCCCGCATGCTGCCTGTGGCTGTGGCCGACGCGGCGGCACCGCTCGACCTGCCGCAAGAGGACGTGATGGCGCTTTACCTGCAGGGCTTTGCCGGCAACCTCGTGACGATCGCGATCCGGCATGTGCCGCTTGGCCAGACCGAGGGGCAGGCGGTGCTGGCGCGCCTGACGCCGCTGATCCACGATCTTGCCGCGCGCGCGGCCTGTGCCGGCCTCGACGATCTCGGCACTTGCGCACTGGCCGGCGATCTGGCGGCGCTGCAGCACGAGACCCAAGAGGTGAGGATATTCCGCACATGAGCACGCACGACATGCAATCCATGAACGGCCCGCTGCGCGTGGGCATCGGCGGCCCGGTGGGCGCGGGCAAGACCACGCTGACCGAGGGGCTGGCGCGGGCGCTGGCCGCGCGCTGTTCCATGGCGGTGATCACCAACGACATCTACACGCGCGAGGATGCCCAGCACCTGATGCGCGCGCAGGTCTTGCCCGGCGACCGCATCCGCGGGGTCGAGACGGGCGGCTGCCCGCATACCGCGATCCGCGAGGATGCCTCGATCAACCTCGCGGCAGTCACCGATCTCAACACCGCGTTTCCCGATCTCGACCTCGTGCTGATCGAATCGGGCGGCGACAACCTTGCCGCCACCTTCAGCCCGGAGCTTGCGGACCTGACGATCTACGTGATCGACACCGCCGCCGGGCAGGACATCCCGCGCAAACGCGGGCCTGGGCTGACGAAATCCGACCTGCTGGTGGTCAACAAGACCGATCTGGCGCCGCATGTGGGCGTCGACCTTGTGCAGCTCGAGGCCGACACGGCCGGGGCGCGCGGGGCGCGACCGTATGTGCTGGCGCAATTGCGCGGCGGTGTCGGTCTTGATCAGGTGATCGGGTTCATCGAGGAGGCGGGTGGTCTGCGCCTGGCGGCGCCCGACGCGGCACCGGCGGTGGCCGGGCAGGGTTAGCGTGAGTGCGGCGTTACAGCCAGTCGCCGCGCCGTGTGCCCACGGCCTCGGCCACGCCTGAAAACCCGTCGCGCTGCAAGAGCGTGTCGAGCCCGTGCGCGATGTCGGCCACAAGCGACAGCCCGTCATAGACCAGCGCAGAGTAAAGCTGCACCGCGCTGGCGCCGGCGCGGATCTTGGCATAGGCATCGGCGGCCGAGGCGACGCCACCGACGCCGATCAGCGGCATCTCGCCGGCCGTCAGTTGCGACAGCCGAGCCAGAACGCGTGTCGATTTCTCGAAAAGCGGCCGGCCCGACAGCCCCCCGGCCTGATCCCGCGCGGCGCTGCGCAGGCCGTCGCGGTTTAGCGTGGTATTGGTGGCGATGATGCCGTCGATCTTGGCGGCACGGGCGACATCCGCGACCTCGGACAATTCAGCCAAGCCGAGATCCGGGGCGATCTTCAGGAAGATCGGGACCCGCGTGGGCAGCCAGTCGCGCGCCTCGATCACCCCGCGCAAAAGCGCCGCGAGCGCCTCGGCCCCCTGAAGGTCGCGCAGGTTCTCGGTGTTGGGGCTCGAGACGTTGACGGTGGCGAAGTCCAGGTAGGGGCCGCAACAGGCCAGCACGCGGGCGTAATCCTCGGCCCGGTCCGGGCTGTCCTTGTTCGCCCCTAGATTGAGCCCGATCACCGCGTCGCGCGGCCGCTGGGCCAGCCGCGCTGCGGCGGCCTCCATGCCCGCATTGTTGAAGCCGAAGCGGTTGATGACGCCGTGATCCTCGGGCAGCCGGAAAAGCCGCGGGCGCGGGTTGCCGGGTTGCGCGTTCGGGGTGATCGCCCCGGCCTCGACAAAGCCGAACCCGGCGCGCGACAGCGGCGTCAGCGCCTCGGCATTCTTGTCGAACCCGGCGGCCAGCCCCACCGGGTTGGGCAGCGTCATCCCCGCCAGGTGCGTCACCAGGCGCGGGGACGTGACCGGCCCCGGCGTGGGCGCCAGCCCGAGACGCAACGCGCGCAGCGCGAGGCCATGCGCGGTTTCGGGATCGAGTTTGCGCAGCAGCCCGAGGCCCGCGCGTTCGACCGGTGTCATTCGAACTCTTCTGGGAAGCGGTGCAGGCTGCCTTGCAGTGGCAGGGGGCGGGTCCAGACCACGTCCGACAGCCGCAATTCGCGGTAGAGATGCGGGAACAGCGCGCCGCCGCGCGACGGCTCCCACCGCAGCGCGTCGCCGAGGCGGTCGGTGTCGAGGGCCAGCAGCATCAGCCCGTCCTCGCCCGCGAAATGCCTGGCGGCGGTTTCGGCGGTCTGCTCGGCGGTCGACAGGTGCACGAAACCGTCCGCGACATCGACCGGCGCGCCCGCGCTTGTGCCGCGCGCGCTGAGGTCGGCCCATTCGTCGGAGCGGAAGATCTTGTAGACCAGCATAAGCGGGTGATGCCGTGCCGAGGCCGCCCCGTCAAGCGGTGCTTGAGGCGCGCGCGGGGATCGGCTAGCACGAGGGTCCAACAGACGAGGGGTCAGGCATGGCGTTCACGATTGCAATCGACGGCCCGGCGGCGGCTGGCAAGGGTACGATCGGGCGCGCGCTGGCCGCGCATTACGGCTTTGCGCATCTCGACACCGGGCTGCTTTACCGGGCGACGGGGCGCCGCATGATGTCGGGGCTGGATGCGATCGAGGCGGCGCAAAGCCTGCAACCCGAGGATCTGAAAGCCGACGATCTTCGCACGTCGGATGTCAGCCAGGCTGCGAGCCACGTGGCGGCGATCCCCGAGGTGCGCCAGGCGCTGCTGGATTTTCAGCGCGCCTTCGCGCGGCGCGCGGGCGGCGCGGTGCTCGACGGCCGTGATATCGGGACGGTGATCTGCCCCGAGGCCGACGTGAAACTTTTCGTCACCGCGTCGGACGCCGAACGCGCGCGGCGGCGGCACAAGGAGATGGTCGAGAGCGGCCACGACGTGACGCCCGACGCGGTGATGGAGGATCTGCGCCAGCGCGACGAGCGCGACAGCGCCCGCGCCGCGGCACCCTTGCGGCCGGCCGAGGATGCGCACCGGCTCGACACCTCGGAGATGAGCATCGACGAGGCGATCGCCCGCGCCATCGCGCTGGTCGATGCGGCGCGCGGCTGAGCCCAGCCTTCGGCAGGATGCCGCGCATCCGATTGCGCGCGCTCTTCGGCAACTCCAGGTTGGAGTCCGGAAGCGGCGACACGGTCGTTTTCCGAAAACCGAAAAGCAACGGAGACTTCATGCTGATCAACACGACACTCAAGGCCACGACGACGGCCATTGCCCTTGCGCTTGCATCGGCACCCATGGTTGCGATGACGGCCCAGTCCGCAGCGGCGCAGAGTGAGGGAAGCTATTCGTCCGAAGAACTCGACATCTTCACGACCGCGCTGCTCGAAGTGGCCGAGGTGCGCGAGAAATACACACCGATGCTGCAAAGCGCCGAGACCGAAGACCAGGAAGCGTCGATCGTCCAGGAGGCCAACGACGAGATCATGCAGGTGATCGAGGACACCGACGGCATCACCCTCGACCGCTACACAGAGATCGCACAGGCCGCGAACGAGGACCAGGAACTGAATCAGCGGATCATCAAGCGGGTCCAGTCCATGCAGGACGAGATGTAAGACCGCGCGCGGCCGGGATCGCGGGTGCGGTCCCGGCCCACCTTTCGCCACCGCGCCCCGCCGCGATCGCGGCCGCGCGGGGCCGACACGGCGAATTTGCGGGTTCGCTCCCGGGCAGGCTTGATTTATCCCCCCGCGCCCGGTAAGACGCGCCACGTCAATGAGGTGGACCGCGTCACGAATTGAAGACATCGAGCAGGGTCGGCAGCACCGGCCCTCTTTGTTTTGTGACCCGCCTGACCAACGAAACCCTCCAAGACCGGCGGAGACAACCGCGCGGCCGGAAAAATGAACGTGTAAAGGAACCAGACGCCACATGTCTCAAAACGCATCCATGGAGGAATTCGAAGCCCTCCTGAACGAAAGCCTCGAAATGGACACGCCCGACGAGGGCACTGTCGTCAAGGGCAAGGTGATCGCCATCGAGGCGGGCCAGGCCATCATCGACGTCGGCTACAAGATGGAAGGCCGCGTCGATCTCAAGGAATTCGCCAATCCCGGCGAGCAGCCGGACATCTCCGTCGGTGACGAGGTCGAGGTGTTCCTGCGCGCTGCCGAGAACGCCCGCGGCGAGGCCGTGATCAGCCGCGAGATGGCCCGCCGCGAAGCCGCATGGGACCGTCTCGAAAAGGCCTATGCCGACGAGGAGCGCGTCGAGGGCGCGATTTTCGGCCGCGTCAAGGGCGGCTTCACCGTCGATCTCGGCGGCGCCGTGGCCTTCCTGCCCGGCAGCCAGGTCGATGTGCGACCCGTGCGCGACGCCGGCCCGCTGATGGGGCTGAAGCAGCCGTTCCAGATCCTCAAGATGGATCGCCGCCGCGGCAACATCGTGGTCTCGCGTCGCGCGATCCTCGAGGAAAGCCGCGCCGAACAGCGCGCCGAGGTCATCGCCAACCTCACCGAGGGTCAGACCGTCGATGGCGTGGTCAAGAACATCACCGAATACGGCGCCTTCGTCGATCTCGGCGGTGTGGACGGCCTGCTGCACGTCACCGACATGGCATGGCGCCGCGTCAACCACCCCTCGGAGATCCTGTCGATCGGCGAGACGGTCAAGGTGCAGGTCATCAAGATCAACAAGGAAACCCACCGCATCAGCCTCGGCATGAAGCAGTTGCAGGAGGATCCGTGGGATCTGGTCGGCGCCAAGTATCCGCTGGGATCGGTGCATACCGGGCGCGTCACCAACATCACCGATTACGGGGCCTTCGTGGAACTGGAACCCGGCGTCGAGGGTCTGGTGCACGTCTCGGAAATGTCGTGGACCAAAAAGAACGTGCATCCCGGCAAGATCGTCTCGACCAGCCAGGAAGTCGAGGTCATGGTGCTGGACATCGATCCGGCCAAGCGCCGCGTCAGCCTGGGTCTCAAGCAGACCATGCGCAACCCGTGGGAGGTTTTCGCCGAAAACAACCCGCCGGGCAGCGAGGTCGAGGGCGAGGTCAAGAACATCACCGAGTTTGGCCTGTTCATCGGCATGGAGGGCGATATCGACGGCATGGTCCATCTCAGCGATCTGAGCTGGGACGAGCGTGGCGAGGATGCCATCCAGCACTACAAGAAAGGTGACGTGGTCCAGGCGGTCGTGTCCGAGGTCGATGTCGAGAAAGAGCGGATCTCGTTGTCGATCAAGGGGCTTGGCGGTGACAAGTTCGCCGAGGCCGTGGGCGGCGTGAAGCGCGGCTCTGTCATCACGGTCGAGGTGACCTCGATCGAGGATGGCGGCATCGAGGTGGAGTACGAGGGCATGAAATCCTTCATCCGCCGCTCGGATCTCAGCCGCGACCGGTCCGAACAGCGCCCCGAACGGTTCTCGGTCGGCGACAAGATCGACGCCCGGGTGACCAACGTGGACGCCAAGACCCGTCGCCTCGGCCTGTCCATCAAGGCCCGCGAGATCGCCGAAGAGAAGGAAGCGGTAGAGCAGTTCGGCTCGTCCGATTCCGGTGCGTCGCTTGGAGACATCCTCGGCGCGGCGCTGAAAGGCGACAAGGACGAGAAATAAGCGCCTGACGCTTGCGAAAAGATGAAGGCGGCCCCGTCGGATCGACGGGGCCCTTTTACGTTTGGCGGATAGGTGCGCGAGGGGTCTTTTTACCGTTAACCTGTTGCGGACGCTTGGGATATCATCGCCGTCGCCTGTCCGGCGGAGCGGGCAGGCGATCGCGCTGCGGCGCGTCGCGCCGGGGCTGCCGACCAGCGATGTTCAAGTGCCCAAGCGGCGCTCTGCCTTTCGCGCCGGCTCAGCTTTCCTGCCGCACCGCGCCCACGACCTTGTCCATCACCCGGCTCAGCACCGCCGGGTCGAGCGCCTCTGCCATCACGCGGATCAGCGGTTCGGTGCCCGATTCGCGGATCAGAAGCCGCCCGTCGCCACCCAGATCCCGCTCGGCATCGGCCATCGCGGTCCGGACCACGTCCGTCTCCAGCGGCGTCTTGCCCTTGGCGAAGCGGATGTTGATCAACTTCTGCGGCACCGGTTCAAAGACGTGCGACAGGGTGCTGGCCTTCTGCCCGGTCTCGACCATCGCCGCGAGGAATTGCAGCGCGCCGATCAGCCCGTCGCCGGTGGTGGCGTAATCGGTCATCACGAGGTGGCCCGATTGCTCGCCGCCCAGATTGTGACCGCTGGCGCGCATCGCCTCGACCACGTGGCGGTCGCCCACCGGCGTCCGCTTGAGGCCGATGCCCTGCGTTTCGAGATGTCGTTCCAGCCCGAGATTGGACATCACGGTGGCGACGAGCGTGTCGCCGGCGAGCCGTCCCTCGCTGGCCCAGCGGGTGGCGATCAGCGCCATTAACTGGTCCCCGTCGGCGACGCAGCCGCGCTCGTCGATCAGCACGACGCGATCGGCGTCGCCGTCAAGGCAGATGCCCAGATCCGCGCGGGTGTCGAGCACCTTCCGCGCCGCGCCCTCGGGGCGGGTCGAGCCGCAATCGAGGTTGATGTTGAAGCCGTCGGGTTCGACCCCCATCGGGATGACCTCGGCGCCCAGTTCCCAAAGGACCTCGGGGGCGGTGCGGTAGGCGGCGCCGTTGGCGCAATCCAGCACGATGCGCAGCCCGTCGAGGCGGCGGCGCTGCGGAAAGGTCGTCTTGGCGTATTCCACGTAGCGCCCGCGCGCATCATCCACGCGTCGGGCGCGCCCGATATAGTCGGGCCCCGACAGCGACACGCCGTCCTCGAGCAGTTTCTCGATCGCCGCCTCGGCCCCGTCATTCAGCTTGAACCCGTCGGGGCCGAACAGCTTGATCCCGTTATCCGAGGCCGGGTTGTGGCTGGCCGAGATCATCACGCCGACATCGGCGCGCAAGGAATGCGTCAGATAGCCGATCGCCGGTGTCGGGACCGGCCCCAGCAGAAAGACGTTCATGCCCGTCGAGGTGAAACCGGCGGTCAGCGCGTATTCCAGCATGTAGCCCGACCGGCGCGTGTCCTTGCCGATGACCACGCGGTGCTCCTGCTTGTCGCGTTGGAAATAGCGCCCTGCCGCAGCGCCGAGGCGCAGCGCCATGTCCGCGGTCATCGGCCAGGTATTGGCCTGCCCGCGCACCCCGTCCGTTCCGAAAAACTTGCTGCCCATGCGCCTTCTATCCTGCTTTGCCGATCCGACGGCCGGATGCCCCGGCCCAAGCGCAATAGCGCGATCCGCCCGTCCTGTCCATTTCCGCGGTGCGGCATGGCGAGTTTGTCCGCGACCCGAGCCAGCCCGGATGCCGGGCGACCCGGTGTCAGTTGAAGCGGTTGTCGCGCGGGAAGCCGCGCGGCGCCATGCGGCCGGCGCTGGCGCGTTTGCCGATCCATTCGGCGAGGTCCGAGACGGTGCGCGTGCGCCCGGCCGGATCGTGCCACGTCAGCCCGGCCGCGCCGCGGAAGGTGATCGCGTCCGACAGCCCGCCATCCTTGTATTTCTGCAGGCGCACGCCCTTGCCGCGGCTCAGTTCCGGCAACTCGTCGAGGCCGAAGGCCAGAAGCTTGCGATTCTCGCCGACGCAGGCGACGTGATCGCCGTCGACCGGCCTGCAGACCCGGGCGCGGGCGGGCGCGCGCAGGTTCAGCACCTGCTTGCCGCCGCGGGTCTGGGCGACGACCTCGTCCTCGGGCACGATGAAGCCGTCGCCCGCCGACGAGGCGACCAGCAGCTTGCGCCCCGGCTTGTGGATCAGCAGCTCGACGATATCGGCCTCGTTGGGCAGATCGACCATCAGGCGCAGCGGCTCGCCCATGCCCCGCCCGCCGGGCAGGTTGGCCGCCGAAAGCGTGTAGACCCGCCCGTTGCTGCCGCAGACCAGCAGCCGGTCGGTGGTCTCGGCGTGGAACATGAAGCGCGGGCCGTCGCCATCCTTGAATTTCAGCGCGCGGCCGAGGTCGATATGCCCGGTCAACGCGCGGATCCACCCCATCTGGCTGCAGACCACGGTAATCGGTTCGCGGTCGATCATCGCCTCTATCGGCACATCCTCGGTGCGCCCGGCCTTGGAGAATCCCGTGCGGCGCGCGCCGATCGGGTGGGAGGTGCCGAAGGTCTTCTTGACGTCCTTGAGCTGGTCGGCGACAGTGCGCCATTGCTGCGCGACGTCGTCGAGAAGGCCTTCGAGCCCGGCACGTTCCTCCATCAGGGTGTCGCGTTCGGCGCGCAGTTCCATCTCTTCCAGCCGCCGCAACGAGCGCAGGCGCATGTTGAGGATCGCCTCGGTCTGCACCTCCGTCAGCCCGGGTTCGTCCGAGGCAGGCGGCGAGACGTACTCGGCCTCTGACGCGGCGCGCTCGAACGTGCGGTCCCATCTCTCGCGCATCAGCGCGGCCTTGGGGGCGTCGTCGTAGCGGATGATCTCGATCACCCGGTCGAGGTTGAGGAAGGCCACGATCAGCCCTTCGAGCACCTCGAGACGGTGATCGATCTTCTCCATCCGGTGGCGGGCGCGGCGCAGCAGGACGTCGCGGCGGAAATCGAGAAAGGCGCGCAGCACCTCCTTCAGCGAGCAGACGCAGGGGGTCACGCCGTCGATCAGCACGTTCATGTTGAGCGAGAAGCGCAGTTCGAGGTCGGAATTGCGATACATCAGCCCCATCAGCGCCTCGGCATCGACGTTCTTCGAGCGCGGCTCGAGGATCAGGCGCACGTCGTCGGTGCTCTCGTCGCGGACATCGGCGAGGATCGGCACCTTGCGGGTCTGGATGAGATCCGCAATGCGCTCGATCAGCTTGGATTTCTGCACCTGGTAGGGGATCTCAGTGATCACGATCTGCCACTGGCCGCGGCCCAGATCCTCGATTTCCCACCGGCAGCGCAGCCGGAACGCGCCGCGCCCGGTGCGGTAGGCCTGCGCGATGCTTTCGGGCGGCTCGACAATGACGCCGCCGGTCGGGAAATCGGGGCCCTGGATGTGGTTCATCAGCGTGTCGTCGCGCGCGTCGGGCGACTTGATCAGGTGCAGGCAGGCATCGATCAGCTCGGCGATGTTGTGAGGCGGGATGTTGGTGGCCATGCCCACGGCGATCCCCGACGACCCGTTGGCCAGCAGGTTGGGATAGCTTGCGGGCAGCACGACGGGTTCCTGCAGGGTGCCGTCGTAATTGTCGCGGTAATCCACCGCATCCTCGGCCAGCCCGTCGAGCAGCGCCTCGGCGAAGACCGTCATCCGCGCTTCGGTGTAGCGCGGGGCGGCGGGGTTGTCGCCGTCGATATTGCCGAAATTGCCCTGGCCGTCGACCAGCGGGTAGCGCACCGCGAAATCCTGCGCGAGCCGCGCCATCGCGTCGTAGATCGCCGCGTCGCCGTGCGGGTGGTAATTGCCCATCACGTCGCCCGAGATCTTGGCGGATTTGCGGAACCCCCCGGTGCTCGACAGGCGCAGTTCCCGCATCGCGTAGAGGATGCGGCGATGTACGGGTTTCAGCCCGTCGCGGGCGTCGGGCAGCGCGCGGTGCATGATGGTCGACAGCGCATAGGTCAGGTACCGGTCGCCGATGGCGCGGCGCAGCGGCTCTGACGTGGCTTGGGGCAGCATGTTGGGGTCGTCTACGGTATCGCTCATGGATCTGGTGATACTGATCCGGCCCGGCCGCGTAAAGCGGTGATCGCGGGCGTCCGGCCCGGCGCGTCGTTCAAGGGGCTTGCATCGTGGTTGCGGGCAGGCCAGAACGCCAAAGTGGGCGACAGGATCATCCTTATCACCGGCTGTTCGTCGGGCATCGGCCTTGACGCGGCGCGCACGTTGCGGGCGCGCGGATGGCGGGTGTTTGCAAGCTGCCGCAAGGAGATCGATTGCGAGCGCCTGCGGGGCGAGGGATTCGATGCCCCGCGCATCGACTACGAGGACGAGGGCAGCATCGCGTCGGGTCTGGCCGAGGTGCTGGAGGCCACGGACTGGCGGCTCGACGTGCTGTTCAACAACGGCGCCTACGCGATCCCCGGCCCGGTCGAGGATATGCCCGCCGACGCCATGCGGGCGATCTTCCAGGCCAACCTGATCGGCTGGCACGAGCTGACGCGGCGTGTGATCCCGGTGATGCGTGCGCAAGGATCTGGAAGGATCGTGCAGTGCTCGTCGGTGCTGGGCCTCGTGGCGATGAAGTGGCGCGGTGCCTACGTGGCGACGAAATTCGCCCTCGAAGGGCTCAGCGACGCGATGCGGCTGGAACTGGCGGGCACCGGGATCGACGTGTCGATCATCGATCCCGGCCCGATCGACACGGCGTTCCGGAAAAACGCGATCCTGCAATTCGAGAAATGGATCGACTGGGAAAACTCGGCCCGGGTCGAGGAATACCGCGACAGCCTGCTCGACACGCTTTACAAGGGCAGCAGCAGGGGGCCGCAATGGCCCGCCAGCGCCGTGACCAAAGCATTGGTGCATGCGGCCGAAGCGCGCCGTCCGAAGCTGCGCTATCACGTGACGACGCCCACCCGTGTGATGGCGATCCTGCGACGGATCTTGCCCGCGCGTGCGCTGGACTGGGTGCTCAAAAAGGGCTAGCAGGCAAAACAGGGGTCACATTTTCCTTTCGCATTGCGTGCCATCGCGCCTAGGTATGCGCAGGGAATGCGACGCGGAAAGGACACCTCATGCTGCAAGATCCTTTATTCATCATCGCGGCGATTGCGTGCATTGTCGTGGCGGTCATCCTCATCCGCGGCATCTCGACCTTCGGCAAGGAAGGGGTGGAGAATGCCAAGCGGGCGAACAAGTACATGCGCTGGCGGCTGATCGCGCAATTCGTCGCTGTCCTGCTGATCCTCGTTTTCGTCTATTTCCGCAGTGAGGGAGGCTGAGCCCATGGTGGTTCTCAACAAGATCTACACACGCACCGGCGACGCGGGCGAGACCGCGCTTGGCAATGGCACGCGGGTGGCCAAGCATTCGGCCCGGGTGACCGCCTATGGCACGGTCGACGAGCTGAACGCGACGCTGGGACTGGCGCGCCTGCAGGCCACCGGGGAAACCGACGCAGCGCTGGCGCGCATCCAGAACGACCTCTTCGATCTGGGTGCGGATCTGTGTCGCCCGGATATGGAGCGTGACGCCGAGGCCGAGTACACCCCGCTGCGCGTCAGCCCGGGGCAGGTGGACCGGCTGGAAGCAGAGATCGACGCGATGAACAAGCATCTGGAGCCATTGCGCAGCTTCATCCTGCCGGGCGGCAGCCAGCTGGCCGCCAGCCTGCATCTTTGCCGCACGGTTGCGCGGCGGGCCGAGCGCCTGACGGTGGAGCTTTCGGCGCTGGAGCATGTAAACGAGGCCGCGGTGCGGTACCTCAACCGGCTGAGCGATTGGTGTTTCGTCGCCTCGCGGATGGCCAACGACAATGGCCGCGCCGACGTGCTGTGGGTTCCGGGCGCGAACCGCTGAAGGCGGCGGGGCGTCCGGGGGACGGCCCGGCGGCCGGAAGGGCGGAGCCCCGGGCCGCAGGCCGGGTATGAGGCGCTGAAAGCGGCGGGGCGTCTTGCAGACTGGCAGACCCGGCGCTGAGGCGAAAACGCGACGTCCCCGGACCTCGGCGTGACGATTTTACCCTGTTTCCGCCGCGCGTGACCCGGTATCAAGGCCGCAGACTGATTGCCTGAAGGGCCTTGACGGTTCTTCGCCACTTTAAGGGAGACCATGCAATGAAGGTGCTCGTGCCTGTCAAACGTGTGATCGACTACAACGTCAAAGTCCGCGTCAAGGCGGATGGCAGCGGTGTCGATCTGGCCAATGTGAAGATGTCGATGAACCCGTTCGACGAGATCGCCGTCGAAGAGGCGATCCGCCTGAAAGAGGCCGGCAAGGCCGACGAAGTGATCGCGGTCTCCATCGGCGTCAAGCAGGCGCAGGAAACGCTGCGCACGGCACTCGCCATGGGCGCAGACCGTGCGATCCTCGTGGTCGCCGCGGAGACCACGCAGACGGATATAGAGCCGCTTTCGGTGGCCAAGATCCTCGCGAAGATCGTCGAGGAGGAACAGCCCGGCCTCGTTCTGTGCGGCAAGCAGGCGATCGACAACGACATGAACGCGACCGGTCAGATGCTGTCAGCCCTGCTGGGCTGGTCGCAGGCGACCTTCGCCTCGAAGCTCGATCTCGACGGCACATCGGCGGTGGTGACCCGCGAGGTCGATGGCGGCCTGCAGACCATCAAGGTCAAGACGCCCGCCATCGTCACCGTCGATCTGCGCCTCAACGAGCCGCGCTACGCGAGCCTTCCCAACATCATGAAGGCGAAGAAAAAGCCGCTCGATGAAAAGACCGCCGCGGATTACGGCGTGGACGTGACCCCGCGCCTCGAGGTGACCGGCACGTCCGAGCCCGAGGCGCGCAAGGCTGGTGAAATCGTGGGCTCTGTCGACGAGCTGGTGTCGAAACTCAAGGAAGCGGGGGCCGTGTGATGGCTGTACTTCTACTTGCCGAAGTTACCGACGGTGAACTGAACATGGATGCCACCGCCAAGGCGGTCTCGGCCTGCGCCAAGCTGGGCGACGTGACCGTGCTCTGCGCCGGCGCCAAGGCCGCCGCCGCGGGCGAGGCCGCGGCGAAGATCGCGGGTGTCGCGAGGGTCCTCGTGGCCGAGGACGACCTGCTCGGCCACCGGCTGGCGGAACCGACTGCGGCGCTGATTGTGTCGCTTGCCGGCGACTACGAGCACATCGTCGCCCCCGCGACCACCGATGCCAAGAACATCCTGCCGCGCGTCGCGGCGCTGCTGGACGTCATGGTGATCTCTGACGCCTCCGAGGTGGTGGATGGCGACACGTTCCAGCGCCCGATCTATGCCGGAAATGCGGTACAGACCGTGAAATCGAGCGACGCCAAGAAGGTCGTCAGCTTCCGCACCTCGACCTTCGAGGCGGCGGGCACGCAGGACGCGGCACCCGTCGAGACCGTCTCGATGACCGACAATCCGGGCCTGTCGGAATGGGTCGAGGACAAGGTCGCCGAAAGCGACCGGCCCGATCTGACCTCGGCCGGCGTGGTCGTCTCGGGCGGGCGCGGCGTCGGCAGCCAGGAGGATTTCGAGCTGATCGAGAAGCTGGCCGACAAGCTGGGCGCGGCGGTGGGCGCGTCGCGCGCGGCGGTCGATTCGGGCTTCGCGCCCAACGACTGGCAGGTCGGCCAGACCGGCAAGGTGGTGGCGCCCGAGCTTTACATCGCGGTCGGCATTTCCGGCGCCATCCAGCATCTTGCGGGCATGAAGGACAGCAAGATCATCGTGGCGATCAACAAGGACGAAGAGGCGCCGATCTTCCAAGTCGCCGATTACGGCCTTGTCGGCGATCTGTTCGAGGTGCTGCCGGAGCTGACCGAAAAGCTCTGATCGCCCCGGCGCCCACCAAATCGCGACCCGCGCCGCATCCCGGCGCGGGTTTTTTCATGCTGCGAGGATTTCGCGCAGGGCCCGCCACGTGGGCGGCCGTGACGGCCGCGTGCATGGATTGTCACGAATTGCCGGGCCTGTCGTCTCACTAGCGCAATTACAGCCAGGTTTACGCTTCGCCGGGCCTTGCGGCGCAACCCTGCCGGGCCCTATGCTGCGCGCGGATAACGACGAGGATCGCAGTCATGGACATCAAGACAATCGGCATCGTCGGCGCGGGGCAGATGGGCAACGGCATCGCCCACGTGATGGCGCTGGCCGGGTACGACGTGACCCTCAACGACATCAGTGCCGAGGCGCTGGAGAAGGCTCTGGCGGCCATTCGCAAGAACATGGACCGGCAGGTCAGCCGCGAGAAGATCGGCCAGGACGACATGCAGGCGGCCATGACGCGGATCACCACGACCCGCACGCTGACCGATCTTGGCCCCAGCGATCTGGTGATTGAGGCCGCGACCGAGCGCGAGAGCGTCAAGCAGAAGATCTTCGACGAATTGCTGCCGCATCTCGCGCCGCACACGATCCTGACCTCGAACACGTCGTCGATCTCGATCACCCGGCTGGCCAGCCGCACCGACCGGCCCGAGAAGTTCATGGGCTTTCACTTCATGAACCCGGTCCCGGTGATGAGCCTGGTGGAACTGATCCGCGGCATCGCCACCGACAAGGAGACCTTCGACACCTGTCTCGGCGTGGTCGACAAGCTGGGCAAGACTGCGGCCAGTGCCGAGGATTTCCCCGGCTTCATCGTCAACCGCATCCTGATGCCGATGATCAACGAGGCGGTCTACACCCTCTACGAGGGGGTGGGGAACGTGCAATCCATCGACCAGTCGATGAAACTGGGCGCCAATCACCCGATGGGGCCGCTCGCACTGGCCGATTTCATCGGTCTGGACACGTGTCTGGCGATCATGAACGTGCTGCATGACGGGCTGGCCGATACCAAGTACCGGCCCTGCCCGCTGCTGACGAAATATGTCGAGGCCGGGTGGCTGGGCCGCAAGGTCGGGCGCGGCTTCTACGACTACCGCGGCGAGACACCCGTGCCGACGCGGTGACGCGGCGGGGGCTGCCGCATCCGCGGCTCGGCGATCGCGCGGCTGGCGCCGGTGCGCTATCGAAGCGCTAGGCTTTTCGCCGAAGGATATCCCCCGAATGCTGCGTGTCCGTGCCCTTATCCGTCTTCTGTCACCCGCCGCCTGCACCAATCCCGACGATCTGCGATCAGCAGCCCGCCTATCTCGGCAATTTCCAGCCTGGGCGTATCGTCGTCGTCGCGCCCAGCCTCGCCAAGGGGCCGGTTTCAGGGACGGCCAGCAAGGACGAATGAATCGCCGCCATGACCGAGGCCGTGACCGATCGCTTCTCGCGGTATTGCGGCGGCAAGCCCTATCGTCTCGGGGTCAGTCCCGAAGGGTATGTTCTGGCGGTGCCGGGTCTGCCGATGCTCCCCTCGCCGAAATCGGCGCTGATCCTCAGGGTCACCGCCTGGGACGATGCGGCGGGCGAAAAGTTCAACCCCGCGCCGTATACCGTGACGGTGGTCGAATCGATCTCGACCGCGACATGGCTCGGCTCGGGACTGACGCAGAGCCGCGAGCAACAGCTTAGGGACCCCGCCCTCAACGCCGCCAAGCAGATCGAGACATGGCTCAAGCGGCAGAACGACACGCAGGGCTGGTTCGAGGATGACGGCCGGCCCGCCGCGCGAAAATCGGGATCCGAGCGCAGCGGCCCGCGCGGCGCGGTGGCGGCCGTCGCGCCGCCCGTTGATGCCGAAAAGGCGGCCGTGCAATGACATGCAAGCTATGGCTTGATTTTCATCCGCGACCTCAATAAACCGCGCGCGACGTACTGAACGGGCCAGGCCGGCCCCCCAACTGACAAGGTCCTCCGAAAGATGGCGAAGCAAAAGTTTGACCGTTCGAAGCCGCATGTGAACATCGGGACGATCGGGCATGTCGACCACGGCAAGACGACGCTGACGGCGGCGAT
>NZ_JBAPKY010000045.1:0-28974 GCF_037083785.1 Roseovarius sp. D22-M7 | reverse complement strand
TACGCATTCAAGCCTGTAAACACAGGACAACGATCTCGACAACGGCATGGCATCGACGTCAGTTGTTGCCATGACGATCAGGCTTTAATTGAACAGAATCAGTGAGCGTACCCGGACCGGGCAAGGAATTCTGGTCGATCAGCGCCCAAGGCCCTGCGCCGATCGCGCAAGACGCCGTCGCAGGGAACGGTTGCGCTTGAGATGCCATTCGCGGCGCATGGCCTCGATGCGGCAGGGCCATCGCTCGGCATAGATCAGGCACCAAACACTGCCGCGTGTCGATTTCGCGCCGGTGCCGGAATTGTGCGCGGCCAGGCGACGCTCGAGATCGAGTGTCCATCCGACATAGGTGCGATAACCACCGGAGGTCTGACTGCCAAGGACGTAGACGAACCCGGTCACGACAGCTTTTTGCGTCGGTCGCTGCGATGACTCTTGAGCGGGCCGCGCCGCCGCGCGGCAAAGTCCTCGATGATCATGTGCAGACGTCGCTCGTCGATGTCTTCCGGGTCGAAGGGTTTGCCGTACCATTCCAGCATCCGCTCGTGGTCCTCGTGTTCGGGATCGGACACCGCCTCGAGGAATTCCTCGAACCCGGTGATACCGCCAACGTCCTCGGGCGGGGCGCGGCGGGCGCCGGCGATGAAGCGCGGATATTCGACACCGGCGTCGCCCTGCCGGACCTCACCGACGGTGATCCGGTGCCGCCAGTTATCGCCGAAGTCATAGACATAGAGAAACGCGCGGACCCCGCGTTCTAGCACGGTGCCGAGACGCAGCGCCCTGGCTTGGTAGACCTTGCGCTCGTAGATCTCGTCGTCGGAAGACGGTACGCCGTAGATCCTGCCTGCGATCTCGAATTCGTAGAGGTGATAGTCCCACCAGTCCATCACGACCTGGATGATGTCATGCATCGCGGCCAATGTGGTCGAGAGCGGCACGTCCAGTTCGCGCCAGACGAGGGGATCGGTGTCTTCGAGTTCAATGCGAATGCGGGCAACGGTCTCTGACATGTCCGGCTCCGAATGCTGCGATACCCTGAAGATAGAAGGCCGGCCGCATGTCCACAATCGTCGATCTGAAGTCTCGCCGCGACGCTCTCTCGGCGCAGCGCTCCTCGGGCGTGGCGCGCGTCAGCTATGACGGCAAGACCGTGGACTACCGCAGCGTGGCCGAGATCGACCGGGCGATCGAGGCGCTGGACCGCGAGATCGCGGCCCTCGAGGGACGGCGCATCGTGCGCCATGTGCGCGTGACGACAGCGAAGGGGCTGTGATCCATGGGGCTGTTCGATCGGTTTCGCCGCCCAGCATCAGGTGGCCCGGCTGGCGTGCGCGCACGCCTCGAGGGCGCGATGTCCAAACGCCGGTTGCGGGGCTGGAATCCGCCGCTGGAGAATATCAACACGCTGGTCGCCTCGGGTGGCCCGAAACTGCTGGCCCGCGCGCGGGAACTGGTGGTCACCAACGGCTACGCGGCCAATGCCTGCGAGGCTTTCGCGGCCAATGTGGTGGGCGACGGCATCAAGCCCTCGTCGCTGATCGACGACGCGGACCTGCGCGACCGCGTCCAGCGGCTGTGGCTCGCCTGGACGGACGAAGCGGATGCCGACGGGCTGACCGACTTCTACGGCCTGCAGGCCATGGTCGCGCGCGAGATGTTCGTGGCCGGCGAGTGTTTCGTGCGGTTCCGTCCGCGCCGGGCCGAGGACGGGCTGCTGGTGCCGATGCAGATGCAGCTGCTGCAGTCCGAGATGCTGCCCTTCGAAAAGACCGGCACGGCCGCAAACGGCAACCGCATCCGCTGCGGGATCGAGTTCGACCTGATCGGACGGCGCGTCGCCTATCACTTTCGCCGCACCCATCCGGGCGACAGCACCGATCAGCGTGTCGCGGTGCCGGAGACGGTGCGCGTGCCCGCCGAGGATGTGCTGCACATCTATCGCCCGCTCGACGCGGGGCAGATCCGCGGGCTGCCGCATGTGGCCCCCACCATGGTGCGGCTGTTCCTTCTGGATCAGTATGACGACGCCGAGCTGGACCGGAAGAAGACCGCGGCAATGTTCGCGGGCTTCATCACCAAGACCGCGCCGGAAGACCCGATGATGGGCGAGGACGAGGCGGATCCGGATGGCGCCGCCATCGCCAGCCTCGAGCCGGGCACGATGCAGGTGCTGCTGCCGGGCGAGGATGTGAAGTTCTCGAGCCCCGCCGATGTCGGTGGCGGTTACGAGGCGTTCCAGTACCGCACGCTGCTGGCGGTGTCGGCCTCGCTGGGGCTGCCCTACCATCTGGTCACCGGCGATGTGCGCCAGGCCAACTATTCGAGCCTGCGGGCCGAACTCGTGGAGTTCCGTCGCCGCGTGCAGCAATTGCAGCACGGCGTGATCGCGCATCAGCTCTGCCGCCCGGTCTGGCGACGCTGGCTGGAGACCGCGCAGCTGGCCGGGCGGCTGGCTCTGCCCGATCCGGCGGCCGCGCGCATGGTGCAGTGGATCCCGCCCCGCTGGGACTGGGTCGATCCCTTGAAGGACATCCAGGCGCAGGTGCTGGCCATGGAGGCGGGGATCACCTCGCGGCGCAAGGTGGTCGAGGCCACGGGCTACGATGTCGAGGAGGTCGATCGCGAGAACGCGGTGGACACGGCGCGCGCCGAAGGCCTCGGCCTGCGCTACCGCACCAGCCCGGGCGAGACGCAGGGCGCCCGTGCCACGCCGGCCACGCGGCCGGGTCCTGGCGACGACGCCGGTGGCAACAATGGCGAGGACGCGGCCGCGACCGACCGCGCCACCAATCAGGAGTGACATGATGAACAGCTGGTACACGATCCGCGCCCGGGACAGCGGCGCGGAGGTGCTGATCTATGACGAGATCGGCGCCTATGGCGTTTCGGCCAAGGGGTTTCTGGCCGAACTGGGGGCGTTGCCCGATGACGCGCCGATCGATCTGCGCCTCAACAGCCCCGGCGGCTCGGTCTTCGATGCCGTCGCCATCCACAACGCTCTGAGCCGTCACACTGGCACGGTCACCGTCTGGATCGACGGGATCGCCGCCTCGGCCGCCTCCTATGTGGCCATGGCGGGTGACGAGATCGTCATGCCGGAAAACGCCTTCCTGATGATCCATGACCCAAGCGGGCTGGTCATGGGCACGGCGGCGGACATGCGCGACATGGCCGGGACGCTGGACAAGATTGCGGCCAGCATGCTGCGCGGCTACGCGGCCAGATCCGGCAAGCCCGAGGCGGAGATCGCCGCGTTCCTCGCGGCCGAGACGTGGTTCGATGCTGCCGAGGCGCTTGAGGCGGGCCTTGCCACGCGGCTGGCCGAGCCCGTGCGCATCGCCGCCACCTTCGACATCGGCCGGTTCCGCAACGCGCCGCCCGAACTGGTCGAGGCAGTGGAGGCCGTCGCGCCGGAGGAAGACGCAGCAGGAGGGGGCGACATCGTTGGAGGCGACAACGATGTTGCGTCGCCGACCGATCCTGCGTCCAAGCCCGAAAGCGAGGGTGCGGATGGCGCAGGTGGCAACATCCCCTCCGAGATCTCGGCAGCTGATGACCCCGGCAGCATTGTTGCAGCTGCCAACAATGCTCCGGAGCAGACCGACGCCACCGCGATCCGGGCCGAGGCCATCGCGCATGCGCGCGCCGTCGTCGATCTCTGCCGCCTTGCCGGCCAGCCGCAGATGGCCGGGAGGTTCCTCGAGGAGGACGCCAGCCTCGATGCGGTGCGCGCCAGCCTGCTGGATGCGCGCGCCGAGGCCGCGCCGCAGATCACCCCGCATCACCCGCAACCCGGGCGCAGCGAGACCACGCGCCCCTGGGGCGATGTCATCGCCCGGGCCTTCAAGATGAAAGGATGACTCCCCATGGCCACGCTCACCGAAGACCAACACGCCGGCGGCTTTCTCACCTGGGAAGTGCTGCGCGACTATACCCGCGACACTGTCACCGTCGCTTCGGGCGCGGGCAAGCTCGCGCCCGGCACCGTGCTGGGCAGGATCACCTCGGGCGGCAAATATACCGCACTGACCCCCGGTGCCTCCAACGGCAGCCAGAACGCCGCCGGGATCCTCTGGGGTGCGGTCGACGCCACCGACACCGAGGCCCATGCCGTGGTGCTGGTTCGCGGTCCCGCCATCGTAAATCGCCACGAGATCGGCTGGCCCGAGGGCGCGACCGAGGCGCAGATCACCACGGCCACGACGGCGCTGGCGGCGCTCGGCATCCTCCTGCGCTGATCTCGCGCGCAGTTTTCCCATCACATCCAGACCAGAAGGAGGCACGCTGTGGCCACCATGGACATTTTTGAGGGCGATGCCTTCTCCATCATCGAGCTGACCCGCGCGCTCGAGAACATCCCCTACAAGCCCGCGATCCTGTCGGGCGCAAACCTCTTCGGCAGCCGCGGCGTGCGCACGCGCACCGTGATGATCGAGAGCCGCGACGGCACGCTGTCGCTGATCCCGTTCTCGGAGCGCGGCTCGGCCTATGAGAGCCAGATCCCCGAACGCCGCGACATGCGCGCCTTCGTCTGCCGCCAGTTCAAGAAGCAGGACGTGCTGTGGGCCTCGGAAATCCAGTCGATCCGCGACTTCGGCTCGGAAACTGCCGTCCAGCAGGTCCAGACGGAAGTGGCGCGCAAGCTGGGCCGGCTCAGGAATGACGCCGAGGCGACTTTCGAGTTCCACCTCTTCAACGGCATCCAGGGCGTGGTGAAGGACCCAAAGGACGGCGCCACAGTCATCGACTACCATGCCGAGTTCGGCATCGCCCCGGCCGCCGAGATCGATTTCGATCTGGACAATGCCACCCCGGCCTCGGGCGCGCTGCGCAAGCGCTGTCAGGCGCTGATCGAGAGCGTCGAGGACACGCTTGGCGGGTTGGCCGCCGGTCAGGTGCAGCTGCGCGCCGAATGCGGCTCGGCCTTCTTCGCCGATCTGGTGGCCCACAAGGAGGTGCGCGAGACCTATCTCAACACCGCCGCGGCGGCCGATCTGCGCGGGCGCGTCGGCGAGGAGGTCAGCTTCGGCGGCATCACCTTCCGCCGCTACCGGGGCGGGCTGGGCTTCGGCGTGCCGACCGACAAGGCGTATTTCTACCCCGAGGGCGTTGAGGGGCTGTTCGAGATCTACTACGCCCCCGCCGACACCTTCGAGACGGTCAATACCGTCGGCCTGCCGCTCTATGCCCGGATGATCCCGGATCGCGACCGCGACGAATGGGTGCGCCTCGAGATCGAGTCGAACCCGCTGCCGATCTGCACCCGGCCGCAGGTGCTGCGCTCGGCGCGGCGGACGTGATGACGGCCGTCGCCATGGCGCTCGAAGCGCTCTTCGCGGATGACAACATCGCCCGCGAGGCCATCCACACGCGCGAGGGAGGCGCACCCGTCCTTGTCCGCGTGGTCACCCGCCGCGCGGATGACATCACCAACTTCGGCGACGCCCGCCTCTGGTCGGAGACCACGCGCGTCGATCTGCGCGTCGCCGAGGTGCCGACCCCAAGGCCCGGTGACCGCATCGAGATCGACGGCGAGGCGTTTCTTATTCAGGGTGAGCCAGTGCGCGATCGCGAGCGGCTGGTCTGGACCGTGGATCTGCGGCCGGCGTGACCCGTGATTCTTTGATCCGACCGGCCAAGATCGTCGTATATATTAGTAAGTTCCAAAGTAGGGCCTGTGAATGCACATGAACCTAGCATAGATAGACGAAGAAATTGAAAGGACCAAAATCATGTTCGCAAGTACCGGAAATTTTGTCGTGTACGCGTGGAATTTCATATTCCATCATGAAGTCAGCCCGCTTCGTAACATCCCTGATGTCGGTACTCGGCATTATGTCCTGCAGATCCTGGGGGTGATGTGGGCAGTCAGCTTTTCAACAGCAATCGGCAGCTACACTTTTCTTGCGGCCAGCGTGCTCGGGCACACTGTCTTGATAGCAGCTGCGGCGATAACGGTCGCTACCTTCACCGCTGCCGCGAAAAAGCCTGACCTGTTCGTACGTGGGTCAGGTCGACGCTCAGATGGTGAGCACGAATAAGTCTCGACGTTCACTGTTCGAAAACTGAATGATCGTATTTGCAAGTACCGGATCGCAACCTTGAACGTCAGCGGTAACCTTGCTGCGCTCGGAGCAGACCCCAGGGAGATTCCCCGAGTCGCCTTTTATTTGAGGCAAACATCGCGTCAATCGTCTCGTTGATCCATCGTGTTTGCCGAAAGCGCCTGTGCGGCCATCGTTCGATTTTACTTGGCCACACCGATCAGGATCCTTCAACGGGTCAACGCTGACATCGTCAGACTTTCACATCCCTACAGGCGGATCAAACGCTCTGCAGCACCCTTGAGCAGTTAGTCTGCTTCTCGAACTTCAGGTCGGAATGAAACTCAAACTCGACATCACCCCCGATCTGGCCGCCATGATGGCCGCCGAGATCACCGCGGGCGAGAAAGCCGTGTCAGCCGCCACGCGCGAGGCCGGGACAAACCTCAAGACCGCTTGGCGGGGGCAGATCACCGGCGCGGGGCTCGGCCGGCGCCTGTCCCGGACAATCCGGTCGGCGCAATATCCCAAGGGCCAGCCCAGCCTGAACGCCGCTGCGCTGGTCTGGTCGAACGCGCCGGACATCGTCAGCGCCCACGACACCGGCCCGCTGATCCGCTCGAAGTCCGGGTTCTGGTTGACGATTCCGCTGCCCGCCGCCGGTCGCGGCCGGCGCGGTGGCAAGATCACCCCCGGCGAATGGGAACGGCGCCGCGGGCTGCGCCTGCGCTTCGTCTATCGCCGGTCGGGGCCGAGCCTGCTCGTGGCCGAGGGGCGTCTGAACAACCGGGGTCTCGGTGTGGCCTCGCGCTCGAAGACCGGACGCGGCCGCGCCACGGTCCCGATCTTCCTGCTGGTCCCGCAGGTCAAGCTGCCGAAGCGGCTGGATCTGGATCGCGATGCTACGCGGGCGCATGACAGTGTACCGGGGCTGATCGTGGCGAATTGGGTGGAGTGGCGAACAACTGGAGCTCTTCTTGGGAAGCGAGGAGTCATGGCGCGACCCTCAATTTGACACCACGAAGCCGAATCAGGCAGCAATATAGTGGGACGCTGATTTACGTGCCGTCCCGTTAGCGGATCGCAGCTACGACTAAGATCAGCGTTCGATCCGATCAGGCAAATGCAAACTGGGCCGGATCAAGAACCAGTTTCCGTGCCCTTTGCCAATCGAAAGACTTCTGGAGTTGGCGATGAAAATACCATCGCTGGGCTTTTCGGATAATGATCGCGGCTCTCACGCAACGCGGCGGAAAGATGGACAAGTGCTTAACGCTTGCGGGCCAGTTTTCCGATCCTGCAGTTACAACGACGAAGCCAATACTGATCGTTAGGTCCGAAAGGATAATCAACCAAAGGAGCCTGTACGATGAGAAATCGATATGTCACAATGCGTCTAAGAATGTGGGGGATCGGCTATCTCCTCTCGACCGTACTTCTTGCTGCCCCATTCTCCGCAGCCGAGGCGACCTCCTCCATTACGGGCCTCGAAAGGGTCTTCTCGCCCCAGCCCTCCGGCGACTCTCAGTCGCCGAAATCTGCACTGGCGCAATGTCCGTCCGATAAGCAGGTGATCGGCGGCGGCGGCTGGGTACATGCCGTCACCAGACCACAGGAAAACCTCGGACTGCCGGAATCTTCGTCCGAGCTGGCAGAAGCTCCGAATGTGGCTCAAGCGGAGGGCGCCGGCGGCGAAAGGCTGGTCCTTACGCAGCTTGAGCCGTACCAGGATGGATATCAAGTAACCGCCGCTGAACTCGCGCCGGGCACAGATGTCGACTGGTGGGTTCAGGCTTACGCGATCTGCGCGGATGCGGGGTCGCTGTCGGGGCAGCAAGTGGTGTCATCCGCCACTCCTCTTTCGTCGCAATCCGCGCAGCAGGCTATTGCGGTCTGCCCGGAGGGCAAGCGGACCATCGGCTCAGGCGCGCGCATCAACGCTCCGGAAGACAAAGTGGTGCTGCAGGTTGCGCGTTCGTCTGGTCCTGGAGACATCGTCCGCGCGCAAGGCAGCGCGGCGCCGGATGGGATTAACCGTGATTGGAACGTCGTCGCCTTCGCGATCTGCGTGGACCCGCCGCCCGGCTACGAGATTGTCTACGGCGAATCCGATGAGAGGGAATCGGAAGCCTCCAAGCTCGCCGTCGCTGAGTGTCCGGGCAACAAGCGGCTACACGGTGCGGGGGCGGCGATCACCACCGATGCACCGGGCAATGCGTCGCTGCAACTCATCTACCCATTCGACGACCTCCGTCGCGTACAGGCTTTCGCGGTGGAGAATACGCCGACAGATCAGAACTGGGACTTCATCGTCGCACAAGCGATTTGCGCCGATTGAGAGGTGCATCTCGCGTTTGTCGAGAAGCGTGACGCCCGACGTTCCCGGTCAGAGCCGCTCGGCAAGGGCAAACCGAGCCTGAACGCTCGGCACTAGTCTGGTCCAAGGCGCCGGTCATCGGTGTAGCGCAAGACACCGAGCCGCTGATCCGCTCGAAGACCGGCTTCTGGCTCACGATCCCGCTGCCTGCTGCCGGGCGTGGCCCGCGGGGCGGCAGGATCACCCCCGGGCGCATGGGAACGCCGACGCGGGGTCGGCCTGCGCTTTGTCTCTCGCCGGTCCGGGCCGAGCCTGCTCGTGGCCGACGGGCGTCTGAACAAGAGGGGGTCTTGGTGTGGCCTCGCGCTCTAAGACAGGACGTGAGCGCGCCACGGTCCCGATTTTTCTGCTGGTGCCGCAGGTGAGGCTGCCGAAAATTCTGGATCTGGATCGCGATGTTGAGCGGGCGCATGACAGCGTGCCGGGGCTGATTGTGGCGAATTGGGTAAATGAGCGCATTGGGTGACGAGAACGTCGCGGCTCTCTTATCCCGCAGCTATTTCCACGTACGCACCTGCCTTTGCCCGGCGCGGTACGAACCAAGCTGGATCGTTGGTGCCGAAGACAGGCGTACTAGCCGGTCAACGGGCCCGGGGGTTTTGCCATTTCGATCCATGGCACCCCCCCACGCACTGGTTTGCTCCAGCCCTACTACGATAATTTCAAGGTCGCTCGTACTGAGTCAAAATGTGCTCGGCTCTCCAATCCGAATTCTCGCTGGTGTTCACTTCGTACACGGTCGTTGCAAGTTCGGGCGACCAATAGGAAACGATTTTGCCGTCCCAATCGTGGCCTTCTATACCTCTCGTTTCTGTTTGAAGGACGAACACGTCAAACTCACCTAGAGGCGTCTGAATGCGAGCAGTGTCGGTGACACGAGTACGATGTTGCCACGCTCTGCTGCCGTCGGACCTCCGGCGAACAAACTCGGCTGACTTGCCTACGGAGAGCGGGAACAGCTCTGTATAGCTCGCCTCCGTGATTGGATGGCTTGTGCGATTACAATGGAGAAGGCAACCAGGATAGAGTGACCGTCTTTCGTGGAAGGGGTGTTCGATCATGCGCATTTCCCCGAAAGGCCCGGAACTTACAATCCCGCGCCATGGTCGATTGCCGCTTTCTGTATCACGCCAAGCGTAAGAGATCTGCGTCCCGGGCTCCGGAAATGCCAATGCGGCGGAAGAAAGGTTCACGCTATTACCTCGCGCCACAATCTCCGGTGAGTTTGTACCGGGTCTTTCGGTGCAGCCCGTCAGGACGAGAGCACCAACGATCGCCAGCGTCAAAAATCTCATGTGAAACCTCATTATCAAGTGGTCGGCAAAAGCATCGAATCGTTCCAGCCTAACCAGCGACAGTCTGCTCCTGTCAAGCTTTGGATCACGTTGCTCATTTGTCATATTCCGGACGCATGTGATGAGTGAGGCTTTTTCGTGGTCGAGGTGCCAACCCACGGCACCGTGGGCGTAAACGCCGTTGGCCCGTTCCAAAACCTAAAATGCGGAATGCATTGAGCGACGGAAGTGCCTTTCGCGGTCGACTATCGCGCTGTCATTGATTTTGCCCGCAGCTATTGCCTATCTCTCAAAGGATCTACCCATGGCCTCGACCCGCGAGACGATCCTGTCGGCGCTGACGACGCAGCTTGCCGTGCACGCGGGCGCCGAGGTGCGACGCAACGCGGTTCTGCCCGAGCGGGTGCCGACGGGCGGGCTGGTGATCCTGCGCGATGGCACTCCCGGCGATCCGGATGTGACACTGAGCCCTTGGCGGGCTTGGTACAGTCACCGCGTGGAGATCGAGGCGTTCATGCCGCTCGGTGCGCCGGAGGCGGCGCTCGACGCTCTGCTCACCCGCATCGGGGCGGCACTGGCGCAGGATAACAGCCTTGGCGGGCGCGTGGAGCTGATGACGCCCTCCGCGCCGGAGCTGCAGCCGGTGCCGGTGGAGGGCGGCGCACCGTTTCTCGCGGCCACCCTCGCGGTCACGCTGGACTACCAGGTCAGCGATCCGCTGAGCGGCTGAGCGTGCCCGAGGGGCGCAGACATCAAAACCACACGACATATCCCGACATCACAGGAGATGCCCATGGGCAAGCAACGCGCCTACGGCGCCGATGCCACACTCAAGGCCGTGCGCGAGACGCAGTATGGCGGCGCAACTACCGGCCCCGTCCGCCAGCTCGATTTCAAGACGGCGGACCTGTCGGCGAGCATTCCGCTCGGCGATGACCCGCTGCTGGGACGCGGGCGGAACGCGCAAGCGCCGTATCGGGGGCTGGTCACCGATGAGGGCCAGCTCGAGATCCCGTTCGATCTGCAGGGCACGGGCTGGTGGATGACGGCGCTCTTCGGCGATCCAGTGACGACCCCGCAAGCGGCAACCGGGCGCCTGAGCTTTGCCGAGATCCCCGCCCCGGGCGACACGCTGACGCTGAACGGGGTGACATGGAGTTTTGTCGCCGGCGTTGCGGCGGGGAACGAGACCGAGATCGGCGCCACGCTGGCGGATACGCTCACCGCGCTGGCCGCTGACCTGAACGCCGCCAGCGACCCCACCATCGCGGTGGCCACCTATGCCGTGGAGGACGACACGGCGCTGGGGATCACCCATGACACCCTTGGCCCGGACGGCAACACCTTCACGCTGGCCGCCTCAAACGCCGCGCGCTCGGCGCCGACGCTCACCGGCGGTGGCTATCGCCATGTCTGGCGCAGCGGGGCCGACAGCCTGCCGTCCTTCCTGATCGAGATCGGCCATCCCAAACTTACAAACCTGGTCTTCTTTCGCCATGCGGGGGCGGTGCTGGAGGAGCTGTCGTTCCAGATGGGCCAGGAGGGGCCGGCCAACGCCACCGTCTCGGTGGTGGCGCAAGGGGAAGAGACCGAAGGCACCACGCTGGAGGCCAACCCCGCCGCCTTCGAGCTGCGCCGCTTCAGCCATGGGCGCGGGCGGATCAGTCGCGCAGGGACCCCGCTCGCCGGTGTGACGGCCGGCTCGCTGACCTTCTCCAACGGGATCGAGCGGGTGCGCTCCATTCGCGAGGATGGCCGGATCGATGGCGCGGATCCCACGCTCGCGACCTGCGAGGGCTCGCTGACCGTGCGCTTTGATGGCGAGACGCTGGTCGCAGAGGCCACGAGCGGCGACCCGGTGGCGCTGGTCTACGGCTTTTCCATGGCCCCGGGTTACGCGCTGAGCTTCACCCTGCCGCAGGTCCACCTGCCCAAGCCCAAATATGCGATCACCGGCCCGGCCGGGGTCGAGGCGAGCTTCGAGTGGCGCGCCGCCGCCGATGCGGCCGGCGTGATGCTCGAAGTCGCCCTGCTCAACGATGTTGCAACCCATGGAGGGACCTGATGATCCGTCTCGACCTGAACCAAGCCTCGGACTGGCTCGATCTCGGCCACGGCGTGCAGCTGCGCGTGGCGCCGATCACCACCTCGCTGATGAACCGCGCCCGCGAGGAGCCGATCCTGGCGGAGCTGCCAGAGGCGGCGAGCGCCAATGCGCGTGGCATCGCGCTGGCCAAAGCGCTGGCGCGCGTGGCGGTGGATGACTGGGCGGGGGTTCATGACGAGGCGGGCGCGCCCGCCGAGCTTACGCCCGAGGGGCTCGACGCGCTTCTGGAGATCGTGCCGATCTTCGAGGCGTTCCAGCTGCGCTACGTGGCCCCGGGCCTGCATCTGGAACAGGAAAAAAACGCCTCGGCGCCCTCGCAGACTGGCACTTCGGCGGGGGCGCCGGGTACTGCGGCAACTGCGGCCAAGTCTGCGAGGCCTGCCCGGCGCGGCAAAACGCGCCGCTGACGCGCGAGGGCATGCTGGCCTGGGATGTCGCGCGCGAGGCCACCGGCCAGCTGCGCGTGTCGGATGGCGCGGTGCTCGGCTGGGACATGGGCGCGGTGCTGGCCATGGCCGACGCGAGCGGGCTCGACCGACGCGCCGCGGTGGAACTTCTGCCGGTGATCGAGGCCGCGATGGTGCGCGCGGTCAACGCGCAGATCCGGGCACAGCGCCCGCAGTGACCATCCACACCCCACAAACCAGGCAAAGCAACAGGGATCGGAGTCCCAATGACCAGTGCTGTCAAACAGGTCACGGTGCGGCTGGCCGCCGAGGGCGGCCGGCAGGTCCGGGCCGAACTCAAGGGGATCGGCGAGGACGGTGCAACCGCCTTCCAGCGGCTGAGCTCGGAAATGGAGGCGGCCAATGCGCGCGCCGACCGGTTCTTTCGCCGGTTGCGCCTCGCCGCCGCGGCGGGGGTGTCCACCTGCATCGACCGGTTCGACAACGTGCTCAATTTCCGGGGCGATCCCTTCGTGCCGGGCACCGACAAGCTGACTGAGACGCCCAATGCCCGGTAAGCCAACGCACGATGAGCCAATGCGCGGTGAGCCACTGCGTGCCGACGTCGTGATCGCCGAGGCGCGCCGCTGGATCGGGGCGCGCTGGCGCCATCAGGGGCGCGGGCCGGCCGGTGTCGACTGCATCGGTCTGCTGATCGTGGTCGCCGATGGCTTGCGCGTGCCGCATCACGATGTGCAGGGCTATGACCGGCGCGCCACCAGCCACCGCCTTGTCGAGGAATTCGCCGTCGATCTCGCGCCCGTTCCGCTCCCGGAGGCGCGCCCCGGCGACATCCTGGTCTTCGCCGAGACGAGCTACCCGTGCCATGCGGGGTTCCTCACCGCGCGCCACGGCGTGCCGCATCTGCTGCACGCCCATGCGCTGCGGCGCTGCGTGCTCGAGGAACCGCTGGTCGAGCCATGGCTCTCGCGCCGCCGCGCGGCTTACAGAATGCCGGGAGTTGTCTGATGGCGGTGCTGGCCATCGCTGGCGCCGGCGCGCTCGGCAGCACCGCGCTCGGGATCGGCTGGCAGGCCGGCTGGCTGATCGGCTCGACCGTCGGCTCGCTGCTGTTCGGCCCCGACCAGCCCGATATCGAGGGGCCGCGGCTGCGCGATCTCTCGGTGACCTCCTCGGCCTACGGCGCGCCCATCCCGCTGATCTACGGCACCATGCGGGTTTCCGGCAACGTGATCTGGGCGCCCGGGATCCGCGAGGAGCGCCAGACCCGCAAGGTCGGCGGCAAGGGCGGCGGCGGTCAGCGCCAGACCACCTATGGCTACTACGCCTCCTTTGCGCTCGGCCTCGCCGAAGGCCCAGCCGGCGATCTCATCCGGATCTGGGCCGATGGCAAGCTCATCCATGACGCGCGCGGCACCAATCCGGACGTGTCGATCCCCGGTCTGGAGTTCCGCTTTCACACCGGCGGCGAGGACCAGCTGCCCGATCCGCTGATCGAGGCCACGGAAGGTCACGGCCGGACACCGGCCTTTCGCGGGCTGGCCTACCTGGTGTTCGAAGATCTGCCGCTGGAGAACTTCGGCAACCGCATCCCAAACATCACCGCCGAGGTGACCTTCAACGCGCAGGCGGCCTTTCCCGCGCTCAAGAGCACCAACCTGCCGGGCGGCCCGCTCGACAGCGTGCTGACGAGCTACGGGGCCACCGACTGGCAGCGCCAGCACCAGCTCATGCTGAGCCCGGACGGTCTGCGGCTGTTCGATCTGCGCACGCTGGACGAACTGGCGCAGGCGCGGCCCGAGGATCTGATTTCCGACGCGCTGGCCGAGGCGCTGAACCTCTACAGGGATAATTTCGGGTTCGATCACTGCTTCATTGGCGGCGACGGGTATGCCTACACCCAGCTGGGCATCAGCAACACCAAGCCGGTCGTGAAGATCGATCTCGACGCCATGGCGGTCGTGGACAGCTTCGGGCGCCGCAGCAACAGCCTGAGCAACAATGCCGGCGGGTTCGCGTCCCTGACGACACTGGGCTGGATGCGCGCGCTCAGCCTGACCGGGCCGGTCGACGTGCTGATCGCCTCGGGCCGGTTCGGCAGCGGCCATGGCTGCATTCTCGCCGACACCATGGAGTTTCTCGCCAACCTGCCGCGCATGGGACCGGGGCCGACCAATGTCGAGAATGTGGTTCAGGGTCTTGTGGGCGAGGGCCTCGGCGAGGCGTGGATCCTGCGCACGTCGAATACCGGCACGGCCAGCACCATTCCCATCGAGCGGCTGCGCGTGCGTCCGGGCGCGCCCGGCCCGGTCGTCGAGAATGCCGGGCACTGGCAGCTTTCTCCGGCCGATATTCACCCCGAGGCGACAGGGTTCACATACGAACCGGCCGGGGCGGTGTATGATCCGGTCGATGACGCGCTCGTGTGGATCAGCGCGCTCGCGTTCCCGGATGCGCTCGCGGATCTCACCGGGCGGTATGCGGTCAAATGGCGCCCCGATGACGGGGTCATCTGGGCGACGCGGCTGTCGCTCTTTGCCTTCTCCACCACGCGCAAGGAGAACATGGCCATCGCCAAATCCCGCACCGAGGGCCGGCGCATGGCCTGGCATCGCGAACCGCAGGTCAGCCAGGTCGATCTGCGCACCGGCGCGGAGATCCTGTTCACCGACGGGTTTGCCACGGGCGACATCTTTGGCGGCGGCGAGGCCGCGGGGTATGATGCGCGCTCGGACACGCTCACGGGCTATGTGCAGACCGGATCGGCCGCCACCCGGCTGTTTCTCAACCGCACCGCCGGCGAGGGCGTGACGCCCGGCGCGATCGTCGCCGATATCTGCGCCCGGGTCGGGCTGGGGCCGGCCGATATCGATGTGTCGCAGATCGGCGCGCCGCAATTGCAGGGCTACGCCATCGGCCGGCAGGGCAGCGCGCGGGCGGCGATCGAGCCGGTGGCGCAGGCCTTTGCCTTCGATGCGGTCGAGACCGATGACCGGATCCGCTTTGTGCCACGCGCCCGGGACGCTGCCGAGGCGCCAAGTCTGACGCCCGATGATCTCGTCCCCGCGCGCGAGACGGGCCGCGTCGTACAGCTCCAGCGCGTGCAGGAGACCGATCTGCCCGAGCGCATCACCGTGACCTATCAGGACACGAGTGGCGACTACAATCAGGGCGCGCAATCGGCCACACGAGTCTCCCAGCCCGTCGCCACCATGGGATCGCGCGACAAGCGCGACATCGAACTGCCCATGGCGCTGGAGGCCACCGAGGCCAAACGCATCGCCGAGCGTCTCATGGCCTCGGCCTGGATCGAGCGGGATGGGGTCGAGTTCGCCCTGCGCCCGGGATTTCTGCGTCTTGACCCCACCGACCTGCTGCGCGTGGCGGCGCCCGGTGGGACCGCGATCGCGGTGCGGCTGACGCAGGTCGAGATCGGCGCGGACTGGGAACTGCGCGCCAAGGGCGTCCGGCATATCGGGTCGGCGTATCTGTCAGAGGCCATCGGCGCGACCGGTACCGGGATCCGACCCTCGGGTGTGCTGGGCGATGTGCCCTCACGGTGGGTCGTCCCACAGGTCCCGCTGCTGCGCGACCGTCATGATACCGGCGGCGTCGCCTCGCGGCAGTATCTCTTCGCCGCCCCGCGCGTGGCCGGGCCCTGGACCGGGCTGTCGCTCTTTCGCTCGCGCGACGGGGCGGACTGGGACATCCCGGCGCGCATCAGTGATCCTGCGCTGATCGGCACCCTGCGCGCAGCCCTTGCCCCGCCGCGCTCGGTCTGGACATGGGACGCGGTCAACGCGCTCGATGTGCGGCTGCGCGATCCCGAGGGAAGGCTCGAGTCGGTCTCCGATCTGCAGTTGCTCAACGGCCGCAACGCCGCCCTCGTGGTCGACGCGGATGGCGGGGCCGAGCTGATCCAGTTCCGCGATGTCACGCCTCTCGGCAATGACATCTACCGGCTCTCGACGCTGCTGCGCGGGCGGCGCGGCACGGACGGCCGGCTCGCGCATGCGGCCGGGGCGGTAATCGTGGTGCTCGACGATGAGGGCGCGCTCTTCACCGAACCGCTCGGGCTGGTCGGGCAACAACTGCGCTACCGCGGCGTCGGGCGGGGCGAGGCGTTTGATGAGGCGGACACGGTCACGCAGGTAGTAGGCGGCACCGATCTCAAGCCCTACACCCCGGCGCATGTGGCGGGGGTGTGGACGGCCGCCGGCATCACCCTGTCCTGGCGGCGCCGCACCCGGATCGGCGGCGACTGGCGCGACGGCACCGGCACCGTGCCCCTCGCCGAGGCCGCGGAGGCCTATGAGGTAGATATTCTGGACGGGGCCGGCGACGTGATCCGGGTGCTGGAGACCGCCACGCCGCAGGTGCTCTACGCCGCAGCGCAGGCACAGGCGGATTTTGGCACGGTCCCCGACACGCTCACTCTGTGTGTCCACCAGACCAGCGCGGCGGTCGGGCGCGGCTTTCCCGCGACGGCCACAGTCAGGGAGACATGAATGAGCACGCCCAATCTCGCCATCGCCCATATCCAGGCGAGCCAGGACCAGAAGGAGGTCACCGCCAACGCCGCTTTCGACGCGCTCGATCTGGCCATGACGGACTCGGGGCTTCTGGATGTCAGCGCCGGCGGGATCATCCCTGTGCCGTCCGCGCAGGCGCTCGGTCTCGTGCGCCTCGTGCTGACAGGTGCGCCCGGCGCCGGGGTCACGGTCGCCTTCCCGTCCGTGAAGCGCCTTGTCCTTGTGCGCAACGAGGCGGACGGCGTGGCCGTCATCACGCGTGCCGGTGGTGCCGACGAGACGACGGTCGAGCCGGGCGATCAGCGGATCCTCTATCTCTCCGAGGACGGGGTGCAGCCCGCCGCGCGCGAGATCTACGATTTCGGGGTCGTGTCCATGGCCACACCCGGCCCGGGCGACGTCATCGGAAAGGTGGTGATGCCGCGCGATGTGCGCATGCCGGCCGATCTCGCGGGCGCGGTCGGGCATGTCGATGAGCCGCCCGACGCCGCCTGGTCGGTGGATGTCACGGTCGACGGGCTCGTCGTCGGCGCCATCACCGTGTCCACGACCGGGATGTTCACCTTCGCGACGGCCGGGTCTGTCGCGGTCGCGATCGGCAAGGGATCGGTCGTGCGGTTCGTCGCGTCTTCGTTCGCAGCCCCGGCCGAGGCCTCCGTCGCGGGCCTGGCCGTCACGCTGCGCGGCGCGGTGATCTGATGCCGCTGCTCTTCACCGCCCTGTTTCTATCCGGGGAACAGCCGGATGTGAACGTGCAGCAATTCGCGGGCGCTTGGGTCGACGCCAATGATGCCGGCACCCTTGCGCAGTGGCGGGGGCAGCCCGCCGGCAATGTCACGGATGGCGACCCTGTCGGGGTGGCCGTAAACCAAAGGGAGACCCTGGAATGACCATTCTTGCCGCAACCAGCGAGTTCGACGGCTTCACGGAGCTGCCCGCGCTATCGGCGCTGATCAGATACACCGACCCCGCGGAAAGCGGCCCCAACTCGCGCGTGGGCAACGCGGTTCTCTTCCCGACGCGCGCGCGTCTCGGGTTCACGCCGACCAACGGCGTCTGGCTGCATGCGCGCGTTCAGCCGAGGACCACCAGCAGCGCGCATGAGGGGCCGTCCTGGATCCTCGGGCTCGAGGATGCCGACGGCAATGTGATCTGCGGTCTCTGGAATCCGACTGCCGGCTCGCAGGCCGACGAGACGTTGTGGTTTCGCACCCATGCCGGTCTCGAGGCCGCAGTCCCGGTCTTTGGCGCGGCCAGCATCGATATGTTTGTGAAGATCGGCGATCCGGACGGGGTCTTTCTGGCCTATGTCGACGGGATCCTGCAAGTCGTGCACGAGGGCGTTCTCAAGCCGGGGACCTCGGAGCTCGTGGCATCCGTGCGCGTTGAGGGCTCCTCAGACCGGACCACCGATTTCTACAATGTGCCATGGGCCGAGCTGATCGTCGCGGATGTTCCGACGCTCGGCTTCAGGCTGCACACGCTGCCTCTGGTCTCCGACGGCACACCCGCGGAGTTCGCGGGGTCGGTCGCCAGCATCTCGACCACCACGTTTTCGGATGTCGCGGATGCCATGGTCGCGAGCACGGTCGGGCAGGCGCATGTGTTCAATCTTGCCGACGCACCCGCACTGCCCGCCGACACCACCATCGTCGGGGTCTCCTTTGTCGCGGCCGCCTTCACGAGCGGGGCCTCACCGGTTCAGCGTTTCGACGGCCGGGCGGATGCCGCGCTGCTGGGAGCGCCTGTCGATATCGCTGACGCGCTCGGCGCTGTCCGGTTCTTCTGGGACGTGGACCCGGCAACCGGCGCCGCCTGGACGGCGGCCGGGATCGACGGGACGCAGTTCGGGCTGGAGGCGCTCGCGTGACCGGGGACGTCAAGCTTCGCAAATCCACGGCGTTCGTGGTGGCGGGTCTGGAGACCGACGGCAGAACGGTCGTGCGCAAGGCCACGGCGCATGTTGTGGAGGGTCTGCAAACCGAGGGCAAATCGGGCCTGCGCAAGGCCAACGCCCATGTGGTGGCGGGGCTGGCAACAGATATGAGCTCCGCCATCCGGCAGGCGTCGGGCCATGCGCTTGTTCGTGATATCTCGGATCTCTCGGGCGACATGTTCGGCTTCAATGATCGGCCTGCCTACCGCGCCGGCACGGTCCTGCCTTTTCTGGACTTCGGGGGCGGGGCGCAGTTCGGCGTCACCATTCCGCAGGCGCAGGCCGGGACCTGGACGCGGATGATCTACCGGCCGGACGACATGTTCGTCGAGGACGTGATCGAGCTGTCGGCCGGGATCAATACGCTCGGGCTGTCGGGGCACATCAATCAGGTGATGCTCTTTCCCGGGGCGCTGGACAGCGCGACGCGCGACCACATCCACGCGGTCGCGCGCAACCGCGCCGGGATGGGCTGAGCGGGCTGCCTAGACCGGCCGGCCCGCTGTCGGGGGCCTCCACCAACGCCCGCAGGACCCATCATAAGCATCAGGACAAGGAGGCGGGATGCCCGAGCGCGACAGCTTCACCGACCAGATCATCCAAGCGTTCCGCGATCATGGCGTGGCGGCCGCGATCGGCGTCTGGTTCACCTTCATCGGCGGGTTGGCCGTCGCGGTCACGCGCAAAGCCTTCACCAACGAAGCCCTGCTGCACAAGCTCGAACAGGAGCTCGACGCCGAGCGCCTGCGCATCGAGAAGCGCCGCGACGAGGACCGGCGCATCGATCACGACCGGCTCGAGCGCATCGAACGCGACATCCACGATATGCGTAACCTGATGTTCGCCGCCTTTCAGCGCGGGCGCGACGAGTGATCGCCGCGCGTCAGGCGCGTCCAGCGTAGCGCGCGCACTGCACGCCCGGACGCTTGGCGCTGCGCGACGCGCTCTTTCCGGTCTCACGACGCGCATTTCCGAAATCCGCCCACCACGCCCTGCTGCCCGTCCGGGCCGCGGGGTTGATCCCGTTTTATCACACTCCGAAGGAGCCCCTCATGTCCGACCCCATTCGCAGTTTCCGCCATTTCCGCGAGGTGCCCGAGCATCTCTGGCGCTGGCCCGACTTCTCGCCCGCCGAGATCGCCTGCCGCGGCACCGGCCAGCTCAAGCTGCACCCCGAAGCGCTCGACACCCTGCAGGCGCTGCGCGATCGGCTGGGCAAGCCGCTGATCGTGAACTCTGGCTATCGCAGCCCCGAGCACAATCGCGCCGTGGGTGGGGCGAGGCACTCGAAGCACATGGACGGGACCGCCTTCGATATCTCCATGGCGAACCATGACCCGGTGGCCTTCGAGGCCGCGGCGCGCGAGGTCGGGTTCCTGGGCTTTGGCACCTATCCGCGCTCCAACTTCATGCATGTCGATCTCGGGCCGGCGCGTCAGTGGGGTGCGCCGTTCCCGCCGCGGGCAACGCCGTTCGCGCCCGAGACGCCGCCCGCGCGCGAAAAGCTGGCCGAAAGCCTGACGCTCAAGGGCACCGGGGCGGCAGGGGTAGCCACTGTTGGTGCCGGCGGGGTCGAGGTGGCGCAGGAAGTGCTGGCCGAGGCGCAGGGCGCGGTCCTGCCGCTGGTGCCCTATCTCGACACCCTGCGATGGGTGTTCATCGCGCTGGCGCTTGCGGGGATCGGCGTCGCGGTCTGGGCGCGGATTGACGACTGGCGCAAGGGGCGCCGCTGATGTGGGGCATAGGTCTGGCCGGGATCCTCGCCCGGCCATGGGCGCGGCAGGCGGCAGGTCTTGGCCTCGTCGCGCTCGCAGTCGCCCTTTTTCTGTTCAATCTCCGTCGCAGCGGTGAGCGTGCGGGCCGCGCCGCCGAGCGGCTGGACATGCTGGAGCGTAATAATGCGATTCAAAAACAGATGCTGGAGGCTGCTGCGCAGCGCCCTCGTGATCGGGACGCTCTTGTTGGGCGGTTGCGCCGGGGTGGGTTCTGATGCGTCGCTTGGGGTGCGTCCACCTATTGTGGAGTATAGCCGGGCTGAGCAGGCGCAGATGGCCGAAGAGGTGGCGGCGTTGCCAGAGGGCGCGGTGATCGTGGAATGGCTGGCCGATTACGCGGTGCTGCGGGACCAAGCGCAGGCGTGCGCGGGTAGGTAAGCCGGACCCATGGTCTGAGTCGTCGTGCGACCGCCGGGATGCGGCTGTTCTCGACAGATGAAGCGGAAGGGCGAAACACGTATCGGGGCAAAACTCGTGAATATCCTCGCACTGGTGATCGGGAGTCTGAGATCGGCGGGGTGACGTCGCTTCACTGGATCGCGGAGGCTATGAACGAGCGCGGTATGATCAGCCGGCGTGGTGGCCGGTGGCACGTATCGAACATGCGGACCCTGCTTGTGCGATTGGAACAGGGACCTTGCACGGCGGATGATGCGGTCTTGCGGCGGGCGCCTCGATTCAGGACAGTTGGGTATGTTCTCCTTTCTCAAGATTGCCGGAACTGTCTTGGCGATTTACCTCGCCGTGGTCGGCATGGTCGCGGTGTTTCAGGGCAAGCTGCTGTTTCCGAGAGGGATGGTGGGCCCGGGTGCACCCTTGCCGTCCAAGGCCGAGCGGCTCACCCTCAGCGTGGGCTCCGGCGGGCAACTGGTCGGCGTGCATCTGCCGGCTGAAGGGCCATCGCCGGGGGGCGCAAGCCTCGTTCTCGGCTTCGGCGGTAACGCGTGGAACGCACACGATCTGGCGCTTCACCTGTACTCGACTTTCCCCGACCGGGACGTCGTCGCGTTCCACTACTGCGGCTATTCGCCCAGTACTGGCAGGCCGAGCGCGCAGGCAATCCTGAATGACGCCCTGGAAATCCATGACGACATCGTTGCCAGGCTGGCGCCCGACGGAATCGTGACCGTTGGGCTCAGCCTCGGTGCCGGTCCGGCCGTGCACGTCGCCCGGTTGCGCCCGATCATGGGGCTGATCCTCGTCACCCCGTTCGATACCCTCACGGCGCTGGCCCGCGAGCACTACCCGTGGCTGCCAGTTGGTCTCCTGTTGCGGCACCACATGGACGTGGCCGCAGACCTCTCGGCAGTGGAGGCGCCGGTGGCGGTGATCGCTGCTGCGGCGGACACCATCGTTCCGCCCCGCAGAACCGAACCGGTTCGAAAAGCTGCGGATAACCTGGTCTTGGACCGCGTCATCGCCGGCGCCGGCCACAATGACATCTATGATCGCGCCCAGTATCGGCGCGCGATGCAGCAGGCGCTGTCACTTATTGAAAACAGGTGACCGCCCGGAAGGCCGAAAGGGCCATCCGTGGCGCCATGTCGCCGATCGCCAACTCTCCGGCGCGACGCTGCTCTAAAAGATCAACGCCAGCACCACGGCCCGCATGGGCGGGCGGCTGGTTCTGAACGGTACGACTGAAATCCGCGGCTCCGTCGGCGAAATCTCCGCCACCCACGTCTCGCTCGCGACCACAATCTGGCTGCAGACCATGGTGCCGCTGACTGCAGGCGATACCGTCGAGCTACAGGGGTACTTCGAAACGCCCCGCCGTCACATCTATGCGCCCGAACTCGCCGGTTCCTGCCTGCAGGCAGTAGAGCACGCCAAGGTGCCAGCGCGGACTGTGTTGCATGGACAGACCAGAGACGACGATATCCCGACTTTCCACGTCAAGCACTACGCGGCCATTGCGGCGGTGCTCCCGCCAGCCCTCCGTAACGTCGGAAGCTGCCGTGGCGGTCACGAACGTTTCCTTGCCGTCGCGCATGGCAAGTCTGTTGAGATGACAGCGATCTTCTGCGGCTAACCGCGATACGAAGGGCGGGCGCCAGAGCGGCACGAAGCTCGTGTCCTCCGCCACGGTCGCAAGGTACGAAAACAACTTGTTGACGAAAACCGGGCGACCTGATGCGTCCGCTGAAATTTCGTGGATGTCCAGGTCGCCGGTGATGTGGCTTCGCCGCGGTGAGTAGAGAGCATCGTGGCTTACATAGGCTCGACCACCATTGAGGGTGTCGGTGAAGCGCCACAGTTGTCAAAGCGTCGCCAGCCAAAGGCCGTGAACCAGACCGGGTTTACCGGAGAGGTTCGAGTTGATCATTCTGCGGCGATGTTAGCCGTGAGTTCTGCGTTGTAGAAGTTCCTTTCTGCTGTTGCGGGTGAGATATATCCGAGCGGGCCGTAGAGGCGTTTGTCGTTGTACCAATGGACCCAGTCCAGCGTCGCGAGCTCGACGTCTTTCTTGCCGCGCCACGGGCCCTCGTGTTCGATGACCTCGGCCTTGTAGAGACCATTGATGGTCTCGGCGAGAGCATTGTCGTAGCTGTCCCCCACGCTGCCGACCGAGGCCCCGATCTTCGCTTCTTCAAGGCGCTCGGAATACTTGATCGACAGGTATTGGACGCCGCGGTCGCTGTGGTGGGTCAGCCGATCGCGGTCGGGATTGCGGGCGGAAAGCGCCTGCTCCAGCGCGTCAAGAACCAGCTTGGTGTTGGGCGACGAAGAGACCTGCCATCCAACGATGTACCGGGCGAAGACGTCGATGATGAAGGCGGCGTACACGAACCCCACGGCGGTGCGCACGTAAGTAAAATCGGCCACCCAGAGAACATTCGGCGCCGGGGCCTTGAAGTCCCGGTTCACCTTGTCTTCAGGGCAAGGCAGGGCCGGATCACGATACGTTGTCTTCTTGCCCTTGCCGCGGATAACATCCTGTATTCCCATCTCTTTCATCAGGCGCACCACCGTGCAGCGCGCCACATCCTCGCCTTCTGCAGCGAGATCGTACCAGACCTTGACCGCGCCGTAGCGCTTGCCGCTGGCCTCCCAGCAGGTCTTGACCTTGGGGCCGAAACCGGCGTCGCGCTGCGCCCGAACGGACGCCCTGGATGGGTCGCGCTTGACCGCCTGGTGGTGGTGATAGGTGGACGGCGCGATCGGCAAGACCCTGCAGATCGCCTCGACGCTGTACTCCTGTCGATGATCATCAATGAACATGATCATCTCTTGCGTTGGCGGTCGAGGTCCGCCGCTGCGAAAAAAGCCGACGCCTTGCGCAGGATTTAATTTGCCTGGCGCAGCTCGCGGTTCTCCCGCTGCAGCGCCTTGAGTTCATCGCGTTCCGATTGTGTCAGGCCATCGCGATCACCGTCCTCGACGGCCTGCCTGTTGACCCAATCGCGCAACGTCGCGCCGCTGCATCCGAACTTCTGCGCGATCGAGGCAATCGCCTGCGACCGTGATTTGTAATCCGCTTCGTTCTCCAGAACCATGCGCACCGCGCGTGCACGTACCTCTCTCGAAAAACGGTTCCCTGGGTTTCCTTTGGTCATGGTCTACCTTCCGAGCTTTTTGCTCTACGGTAAACCCGGTCTGGTTCACCGCGCGCGTCAGCGGCGAGACCCATGGCTCTCTCGAAGGTGCGCTCGAAGAAGCTAAAGCCAGCCAGCTCGGAAACTGGCGTGAGGGTGTCAGCAGCAGACGCGACGATGATTCAGTGAGCTTAGTCTCCTTTACGGCACCCTCATCGCCGGGCAGCCCCCGCGTACGGCATGACCGAGCCAACAGAAAAGTCTTGCGCTTTGCGATAGCCAAAGGTTACCAATCTGTAAACGGAGTTTCGTCGCTAAACCATTGGTTGAAAGGGATTTGATCATGTCCGAAACGGGCTTTCCCTCCTCGCTTTCTCTTGCCGATCTCGCCGGCGCCGATGGTTTCAGAATTGACGGCGCAGATGCGCGTGGTCGATCAGGCTACTCGGTTGCCGCTGCAGGAGATATTAACGGCGATGGAATCGATGATGTAATTATCGGGGCTCCGCTTGAAGGCATAATTGGCTCGTTTGGATTTGGATTTGGTGCAAGCTACGTTCTGTTTGGATCAAATGATGCGTTCGACCCATTCTTGGACCTTGCTCTCCTTGATGGCACCGATGGCTTTCGTCTTGACAGCGTGGGCTACGCAGAAGGCAACGGCGTCGCAGTCTCCGGAGCTGGAGACATTAACGCGGATGGATTTGACGACCTGATCATCGGGGCACCCAATGCCGATCCAGCCGGTACCCGCAACGCAGGTGAGAGTTACGTTGTATTTGGGTCGGACATCAGGTTAGGGGCGAGCCTTAGTTTAGCTGATCTTGACGGTGAAAATGGGTTTCTCATAAATGGCATTGGCGAAAACGACGAGAGCGGTCGCTCGGTCGCCGGGGCCGGTGATATAAACGGTGACGGGATTGACGATCTGATCATCGCAGCGCCTGGCGCTGGTGAAAGCTACGTGGTGTTTGGGTCCGACACGCAGGTTGGTGCGGCCTTCGCCCTTGCCGATCTTGATGGCACGAACGGATTTCGGCTGGAGGGGCTCGAAGCGCATCAGCTGGCACTGCCAGTCGCCGACGCCGGTGATATCAACGGTGATGGGATACGCGATATAATCATTGGGGCACCCGGCGCCAATCCTGGTGACAGATCTGGCGCTGGTGAGAGCTATGTGGTTTTTGGTTCGAACAATCTTTTTGAAGCCAGCATTGATGTCAGTGAGCTAAATGGAACCAACGGCTTCCGCCTCAGCGGCATCGATCCGGGTGACCGCAGCGGCACCTCAGTCTCAGGGGGTGGCGACATTAACGGTGACGGTCTTGATGACCTTATCATCGGAGCGCCTGACGCTGGAGACAGCACATTCACCGAGTCGGAACGTGGCGAGAGTTATGTGATCTTTGGCTCGACACAAGCGTACGGTCCAAGCCTTGACCTCGCTGATCTCGACGGCATCGACGGTTTTCGCCTCGATGGCGTAGCAAGGGAAGATAACAGCGGCAGCTCGGTGGCCGGAGCCGGCGACGTCAATGACGACGGCATTGACGATTTGATGATCGGAGCCCAAAAGCTTTCAAATGAGATAGCAAGCTACGTTGTGTTTGGGTCAGCAAACGGCTTTGACGCGAGTTACAATCTCACCAATCTCGACGGCACAAATGGCTTTCGTATAGATGGGAGAAACGATGCTGATGGACAGAATGGTTTATCTGTTGCTGGAGCTGGAGACATCAACGATGATGGATTTGATGATCTACTCATCGGCGCGAGCTTAGCGGGCTCAGATAGCGAGAATTTCAACAGTTTCCGGGGCGAAAGCTACATTGTGTTTGGGCGTGCGACTCCTGGTCACGATGACGATGAAGTCGACGAACCGGAGGATCCTGAAACACCAGTCACTGCTAACGCCGCACCCGAGCTCACTCCTGTATTGGACGGCTCAGTGGTCGATAATGGCGAAAATATCTTGGGCACAAGAAACCTTGAGCTGCGCCTTGAAAAACCATGGGAAGTGGGCGAACGCTTCACACTCGGCGAAGTCTTCCAGATTTCGGACCCTGATGGACTCGGCGATGTAGATTTGGCCTTTTTCTACGATCTGGGTGATCAAAGCGAGATCGAAGTTGAATTCAATGGAGAGCCGATATCTACCGAAAGCACGATCACGTTCCGAGCGGGGCCAGGCCAGACCGATTTCGTCGCGGAGATTCTTGACCTTGTCACACTCACCGCTACCGAGCCTGGTCTGGAAATTGACTTCGGACTAAACATTCAGGATCAAAGTAACGCCTTTTCAGACCGATGGCGCCTGGTTCTCGATGCGGAGCCGCCGGAACCGGCCTCTGCCATTTCCGTTGACACCCGCGAGTTTGCGACCTCCTACGAAGCTGGCAACTTGGTACCACTCGGTGATCTTTTCGAGTATACCGTTGCTGATGATGCTCCACCGGTTGAACGTCTGGAGATCGTGACGGATGAACCGGTCGAAATAAGCGTGTCGGTAGCGGGTGTCCCCCAAACATCCGGTCCGGGCACTCAGTTCGTGCTCGAGCATCAGCAATTCGAGAACGCCTCCATCATCATGCCAGAGCCGAGTGGCAATGCTTTCGGCATCCGCCTGATCGCATACGACGCGAACGGTGGATCCGACGACGCGCGAGGCTTCACCTCGACTTTCGACACACCGCCCGATGCTCCGTTGCTTCTGAATCTCGACGGTACAATTTATAACCTTGGAAATGTCCGCGGCATCGGAGACCCACAGGATGGTGAAACATTTCTCGATGTTGTGACCTTTAACCCGTTCGACGTGGAGACGGGCGCCCCAGTCACAGATGTTGATCTAAACGTTCGTCTGTTCCAATATGCCTCGACGCTTGAGCGCGCTCGGAACCTGTTTGAGCGCGCGGGACTGGAAGAGGCTGATGAGGACTTATCGCGGCTTCTTGAAGAGATTGAGGACTTCTACGATGTGCGGGCAAAGGGGGAACTGCTCGTTGACAGCGCAAGTGCGTTGGTTCCAATTTTGTTCTTCACAGCACCATTTGCTGGCGTCGCACTCACCGCGACGATCCTGGCAGTTAATTACACACTGAATGAGAGGGCATTCGAGACCAGCGATGCAGTCGAAAAAGGGCAATTCGGGATTACTGTCGGCAAAAGCGCATTCAAGGTGGGGTTTGACAGCATTAAAGCTATTGATGACGCGATTTCTGCTGGTCAGCCTGTCACCCCAAGCCTCATAGAACAGGCCGAAGGAGCATTTGTCGCTGCTAACGAGGCGTTCGCCTTGGCTGGAGAGGCGTTTCGTTCGGATGAGGCCATCGCAGGCGGCGGTCTTGCTGAAGATTTCGGATTTTTCGGAGAAGCAATTTTTTCGCCACTGGTCGGAGGTTTCGCTTCCGAGGCAGCCAACGCGGCTCTAGATAACCTTGCGTTCCTCGAGGCAGCAACTCGCTTGATCGTTCAGTCGGGGACGCCGCCACTCGACGCGTTAGTTGAGGCCGGATACCCATCCGAAGCGCTGTCTCTTTCCAGTCCACAAGAAGAGGCACGCTTGCGTGAAATTTTCGAGATGGATCGGACTGTGATCCCTAGTATCTCGCCAGGTGCACCAGACCTCACGATCGACGAAGAAACCCCATTCATTCGCGTGCGCAATCCGTTCGAAGCTGCCTCTGAAGCCGGGGTGACCGTCAATGTCAGCGGGACGAACGTCGTGCCAGACTTCATCCTTGATGGCGCACGGCCGGGTGTGGATGTGGAGGCATCAGACAGTTCGGTCATCCTCGATTTCCGGAATGGGCCAGACCCGGAAGAAACTTTTCGGCTCACTCTGAAAGGGGAGGTGTCCGGTCGGCTGGCCCTCGACCTTTTCGGTAATCAGTTGTTCGTGGGTTTTGAGGATGTGGCTGCGGAACAGCTTGAAGGGACGGCCACAGGGGATCTGCTCGTGGCTGGTACGGCAACCGAAGTCTTCGTTCCGGGCCTAGGGAGCGACGACCTTTTCATGCAAGGCTACGACGTCGTCGTAGAGGGGAAACTGGAGCAACTGGATGGCGATAAAATCAGTAGCCCAGGGGAAGGGTTTTCCATTTCCGTCGATGAGCCCGTGACCCGAGCGAATGTCTTGGAACGGAATGACGAGAAGGTCTTAGTGCTCGAGGGCGCCAACGGTCTCGCCGAAATCGTTCTCGAAAAGCTTCCTGATTCTCTTATCGGTGCGTTTGCGATTGTAAAAAACGACAGAACGATCGAGTTACCGCCGATTGTACCGATCGACGCGGGAATCGTGGCCGAGAACGACGGCGAGGTGAAGATCGACCTTCTGGGCGATGCGGGCGCCTCGGACAGCGACGGCGGCACGCTCAGTGTGGCGAACGTCTCGGTGTCGGACCAGAACGGCGCGGCGCTGGTGTTCGGTCTGACCGGCGCGGCGCTCACCATCGATCCGACGCAGCTCGCCACGGCGCTGGCGTCGGGCGAGAGTGCTTTGCTGACGGTGGCCTACGACGTGACCGACGGCCAGGGCGGCGTGACGCCGAACACCGGTCAGTTGGTTGTCGACGGGCTCGACGGTCCGTTCACCTGGTATCTTGACGGTGACGCCGACGGCTTTGGGGTGGACGACGCGGCGAACAATCAGACGGCCTACGCTGCGCCGTCTGGCACTTCGGACCTGGCGGGCGACGCCGATGATGCCGACCCCACGGTGTTTCCGGGCGCGCCGGAGATCAACGATGGCAAGGACAACGACCAGGACGGCGACGTCGACGAGGACAACACCGCGCCGGTTGTGGCCGGCGAGACCTACAGCACCGATGACGGCGAGACGCTGACCATCGGCGCGGCCGCGGGCCTGCTGGCCAATGACAGCGATCCGGACGCGGCGGACACGATCTTCGTGCAGTCCTTCACCGCCGCCGGGAACGGCAATCTGTCAGTGACCACGGACGG
>NZ_JBAPKY010000044.1:0-31902 GCF_037083785.1 Roseovarius sp. D22-M7 | reverse complement strand
CAACCCCGCAATTTCGTGCTTGCGCGCTTCTCGGACGCCAGACGGTGCCGCGCGCTACTCGACCACCTCGCGCGGCGTCCGAGAAACCTACAGCAATTCGGCCGTTCGCTTTTGCCAAGACAACGGTCTGGCCTTGCACGTAGGCAGGAGGGTCAAAACACGAAAAGCCCCGCGATGCGGCGGGGCTTTACCCATGCGTTCGTTCTATTTACGCCCGCCGACGCCGGCTGCGGGAACCTGCGCGGCCACCGGTCTGGATCTCTTCGCCGGGTTTGGGCGGGGCCTTGTTGAACTTGATCCAATGGCCGCCATGGGGGTCGTTGTCGGTCAGGAAGTTGGCGGCGTGGATCGCCTCCATCTCCTTTCCCGCGCGGGGCTTGGTGCTGCCGAGGCGGAAGAGCTGGCAGAAGGTCTCGTCGTCCATGTCGGCGGGAAGCTCGATCCCCGCCGCGGCGACCTCGAGCTTCTTGGCGTCGATCTCTGCCTGTTTCACGGGCAGGGCGATGGGGTTCATGATGGCGCTGGTCATGCCGGCGCCCATGGCCATGGGCAGGAAGGCGTTGTTGATGCCGTGGCGGTTGGGCAGGCCGAAGCTGATATTCGACGCGCCGCAGGTGGTGTTGACGCCCAGTTCCTCGCGCAGGCGGCGGACGAGGGTGAAGACCTGCTTGCCCGCCGTGCTCATCGCGCCGATGGGCATGACAAGGGGGTCGACCACGATGTCATGCGCGGGGATGCCGTAATCCGCCGCCCGCTCGACGATGCGCTTGGCGACGGCGAAGCGCACGTCGGGATCCTCGGAAATGCCGGTATCGTCGTTGGAAATGGCCACCACGGGGACGTTGTATTTCTTGACCAGCGGCAGGACGTATTCGAGCCGCTCTTCCTCGCCGGTCACCGAGTTCAGCAGCGGGCGGCCATGCGCCGCCCTCAGCCCGGCCTCGAGCGCGGCCGGAACGGAGGAGTCGATGCATAGCGGCAGGTCGACGAGGCCCTGCACAAGCTCGACGATGCCGGTCATCAGCGGCGGTTCGGTCTCGTTCGGGTTGGGGTTGGAGTTGTAGACCACGCCCGCGTTGATATCGAGCACGGTGGCCCCGGCGGCGGCTTGCGCCAGCGCATCGGATTCCACGGTCGAGAAATCGCCCGCCTCGAGTTCGGCCGCGAGTTTCTTGCGCCCGGTGGGGTTGATGCGTTCGCCGATCACGCAGAACGGCTGGTCGAAGCCGATGATGGCGGTCTTTGTCTTGCTCTCGACGATGGTTCTGGTCATGCGATTTCCCTGGTGTTGGCGGGGATGCCTGCGGCGCCGCCATTGTCGATGGCCCATTGGGCGTTGGCCTTGATCCCGCCGAGCGGGAAGAAATGCACCTGCGCGATGTTGCAGGCGGGATGCGCGGCCTTGTGCGCGGCGAGATCGGCCAGCACCTCGGTCGGCTCGTAGGGCATGAGCAGTTTGGTCACGTCCATCGCGCGTTTCTGCAGCACCTTGAGCGAAGGGCCGACACCGCAGGCGATGGCGAACTTGATCAGCGTCTGCAGCTTGGCCGGCCCGGCAATGCCGATATGGATGGGCAGGGTGATGCCCGCCGCGTCGAGGCGGTGCGCCCATTCGATGATCGGTTTCGCGTCGAAGGCGAATTGCGTGGCGATGGCCATTTCCGCGTCGGTGGTGTCCGAGAATTTCTGTTTCCAGTGCAGGGCCGCGTCGACATTGGTGCGGCCGCCGTCGGGGTCGATGTCGCGGTTGCCCTCGGGGTGGCCGGCGACATGCAGGCGTTTGAAGCCGGCACGGTCGAATTCGCCCGATTCCAGCAGTTGCATGGCCGAGTCGTAGTCGCCATGCGGCTGCGTCACGCCGCCGGCGATGACCAGCGCCTGATCGACGCCCGCCTCGCCGGCATAGCGCGCGGTCCAGTCGCGCAGCATCGCGCGGTCACGGATGATGCGGGCCGGGACATGCGGCATCGGCGCATAGCCCTCGTCGGTGAGGCGTTTCGCGGTCGCGACCATGTCGTCGATCGGCGTGCCCTCGATATGGGCGATGTAGACGCGGGTGCCTGCGGGCAGCAGCTCGCGGAAGCTGTCGACCTTTTCGGCGGTGCGCGGCATCACCTCGATCGAGTAGCCGTGCAGCAGCGCCTCGACCTCGCGGTTGACCGGGGGTTTGGCCGGGGTGGATCTGTCACGTGTCCTGAAGTTCAAAAGTGCCATCGCGGCCTCCCATAGCGAGCCGGGGCGCATTCACGCCCAGCCATCGTTTGCGATCAAGGTCTTGATGCGGTCACGGTCGAATTCCGCATCGTGGCGGTCGGCCTCGGCCCGGGCGACGGTGTCGGCGTCGCCCTCGACCGGGTAGGGATCGGCCTTGCGCCAGTCGGCGAGATAGGCGTCGGTGCCCGCCGCGCCGGTCTTCATCGCGGCGCGGTCGATGGCCTGCTCGAAGCGCTCGGGCAATTGCACCTTGGTGCCCAGGCGCCCCTTGCCGACGATGACCTGCGCGGGGATGTCCCGCCAGTAGACGATGGTAACGTCAACCATGGCTGATTCCTTGTTCCTTGGGGCCTTGGTAAAGCAGCGTCCGAGAATTGCAGCGCTTGATTTCGACAGAACGGATGCGACCAGCGACGCAAGCGCGGTATGTCGCGGACGTGTTGCAATCGGGTTGGCGCTGCCTCGCGCGAGGATCATCAGGAGCGGCCGCTCATGCCTTGAAGTGCTTCGAGAGTTTCAGCCCCTGGCCCTGGTAGTTCGACGCGATCCCGGCGCCGTAAAGCTGGTCGGGCACCTCGCGCATCCGCTCGTAGACCAGCCGCCCGACGATCTGGCCGTGTTCCAGCACGAAGGGCGCTTCGTGGCAGCGCATTTCGAGCACCCCGCGCGAGCCGGCGCCACCGGCCGCCGCGTGACCGAAGCCCGGATCGAAAAACCCTGCGTAATGCACCCGGAACTCGCCCACCATGGCGACATAGGGCGCCATCTCGGCGGCGCATCCGGGGGGGATGTGCACCGCCTCGCGGCTGACGAGGATGTAGAACGCGCCCGGATCCAGGATGATGTGGCCGGCGTCGGCATGGACCTCTTCCCAGTAATCGCGGGGTGCGTAATGCCCGACGCGGTCGAGATCGATGACCCCGGTATGCGGCTTGGCGCGGTAGCCCGCGAGCGTGCCGTGCCGCGGGCGCAGATCGACCGAGAAGCCGAGCCCGTCATCGATCAGCGGGGTGCCGTCGACCAGCGGGCTGTCGGCGTGCAGCGCGTGCAGCGCGGCATCGTCCAGCACGCCATGCCCGGCGCGCAGCCGGATCTGGTTGAGGCGCATGCCGGCGCGCACCAGCACCGAGAACGAGCGCGGGCAGATCTCGGCGTAGAGCCGTCCCTGGTAGCCCGGCACGACGCGGTCGAACTCGACCCCGCCATCGGTGATCACCCGGGTCAGCAGGTCGAGCCGCCCGGTCGAGGATTTGGCATTGGCGACGCCCTCGACATGCTCGGGCAGGGCGAGCTGTTCCAGCAGCGGCACGACATAGACGCAGCCCTTTTCCAGCACCGCGCCGGGGCCGAGATCGAAGCGGTGCATCTCGAATTCCGCGAGCCGGTCGTCGACGTTGCGGCCCTGCCCGGTGAGAAACGAGGCGCGCACGCGGTAGGCGACGGGCCCCAGCCGCAGGTCGAGGCTGGCCGGTTGCACCTGGTCGGGGAGGATGTCGGGGGTGGCCGCGATCTGGCCCGCATCGACCATCGCGCGCAGGCCTTGGCAGGGAATCACGCCGGTCATGCGTGGCCGCCCGAACGGCCCGTCGATGCGGTCGGATTGGTCGGGCTAGCAGGATTCGAACCTGCGACCTTCCGTCCCCCAGACGGACGCGCTACCAAGCTGCGCCATAGCCCGAACACGCGTTGTTCATACGCATTTTGCGGGCGGGAACAAGGGGCAAATCCCATTTTAATCGCCGGCGCGCTGGTTTGTGCGGCGGTCCGCATCGGGTCCGTGCAGCCGGTCCGCGAGCGCCTGCAGGCGGGACGCGAGATCGGCGGGCACCGGTCCGCGCAGCCCGGCCAGCGCCGTCAGCGCACCGGGCGTGGCCGCCACGGTGTCGGGCGGATCGTCGGGCAGATCGGGCAGCGGCGGCAACGGTGCGGCGGCCTGCGGCGCGGGGTCGGCGGGGTCCTCTGCCGTGTGCTGCAACGCGTCCACGGGGGGGGCGGCCTCGGGCGCGTCCTGCCGGGCCGGGCCGGGGGCGTCCGCGGGCAGGTCGTCGTCGGATACGGGGGCGTATGGTTCAGGAGCGTCTGCGTCGGACCCGTACGGGCCCGTATTGTCAGGGGTGGTCTCAATAGGTCCGGTCGCGTCCTCGAGCGCGGCCTCGTCGACGTGCTCGTCGACGTGCTCGTCGGGGTCGTCCGGGTCGGGGCCGCCGGGGCGGCGCGTGAAGCTGAGCACCTCGGCGCCCGCGGGGGCCTCGTCGGCCTGGATCTCGGCCAGCGCGGGGGCGAGGCCCGCGACATGCTGCACGCCGTGCTCGCGCAGGATCTTCTGCACGCCCTTGATGGTCATGCCGTCGTCATGCAGCAGCAGCCGGATGCCGGCGAGCAGCCTTATGTCGCCGGGGCGATAATAGCGGCGGCCGCCGGCACGCTTGACGGGCTTGACCTGCGCAAAGCGGCTTTCCCAGAAACGCAGCACATGCGCCGGCACCTGCAGAAGCTCGGCGACCTCGCTGATCGTACGGAAGGCATCGGCGGATTTTGCCATGGCGGCCCGTTTCCTCAGCCTGTGCCGTCAGGCCTTGTTGCCGTTGGCGACGCGGTCTTTCAGCAGGTGCGAGGGCCGGAAGGTCAGCACGCGGCGCGGGTTGATCGGCACCTCTTCGCCGGTCTTGGGATTGCGGCCGACGCGGGCGGTCTTGTCGCGCACCGAGAAGGTGCCGAAGGACGAGATCTTGACCTGTTCGCCGCGCACCAGCGCGTCGGACATGTGCTCGAGCACGCTTTCAACCATCTGTGCGGCATCGTTACGGGATAAGCCGACTTCGCGGAAGATCGCCTCGCTCAAATCCATGCGTGTAAGTGTCTTGTTGGCCATAATGTCCCCGTTGTTTTTCGCAGCACTTTGGCGACAAGCAATTTCCGTGTCAATGTCAACGACTTGGCGGACGGGGGGCGGCACGCGGTTTTTTGCGTCTTTTCGCCGATTTACCAGCGCAGGAGAATGGCGCCCCAGGCCAGACCGCCGCCGATCGCCTCTGACAGGACCAGCTCGCCTTGCCGAATCCGGCCATCCGCGACGCCCACCGACAGCGCCAGCGGGATCGACGCCGCCGAGGTGTTGCCGTGATCCTGAACGGTGACGATCACCCGCTCCATCGGCAGGCCGAGCTTTTTCGCGGTGCCCGCGATGATCCGGATATTGGCCTGGTGCGGCACGATCCAGTCGACATCCGCCGCGCCAAGGCCGGCCTTTTCCAGCGCCGCCTCGGCCGTCGAGGCGAGTTTGCCGATCGCCTGCCGGAAGAGCGGATTGCCCTGCATGCGCAGCTTGCCGGCGGTGCCGGTGGTCGACACGCCGCCATCGACATAGAGCATCTCGCGGTAGCGTCCGTCGGAATTGAGATCCGAGGACAGGATCCCGCGATCGGTATTGGTGCCCTCGCCCTCGGCCGCACCGAGGATCAGCGCGCCCGCGCCGTCGCCGAAGAGCACGCAGGTCGAGCGGTCCGTCCAGTCCATGATGCGGCTGAAGGTTTCCGCGCCGATGATCAGCAGACGCTCGGCCTGGCCCGAGACGATCAGCGCGTTGGCCGTGGTGAGCGCGTAGATGAACCCCGCGCAGACTGCCTGCACGTCGAAGGCGTAGCCGCGCGTCATCCCGAGATTCGTCTGCACCATGGTGGCCACGGCCGGAAAGGTCAGGTCCGGGGTCGAGGTGGCGACGATGACGCCGTCGATATCCGCGGCCGTCAGCCCGGACTGTGCCAACGCCGCGCGCGCGGCGTTGGTGGCCAGATCGGCGGTCGTCTGGCCTTCGGCGGCGAAGTGGCGACGCTCGATCCCCGAGCGCGAGCGGATCCACTCGTCGGTCGTATCGAGGGTGGCCTCGAAATGCGAATTCGCCACGATGCGGTCGGGCAGGTCGTGCCCGACGCCTTCGACGACGGCGCGGCGGATCATTGGCTTTCCTCGTCGGGGGTCATCTCTGGGGTCTGGTCCTGTTCCGGCAGCGCCGCGGAGGCCACCCGTGCTGCAAGACGTTCGGTGAAATTCTGTTGCGCCAGCTCGAAGGCCAGCTTGATCGCGGCGCTGACGCCGGTCTCGTCGGCCGAGCCGTGCGACTTGACGACCGTGCCGTTGAGCCCGAGAAACACGCCGCCATTGGCGCGGCGCGGATCGATGCGCTTCTTCATGCGCCGCAGCGAGGTCAGCGCCAGCACCGAGGCCAGCCGCGACAGGGTCGAATAGGCGAAGGCCTCGCGCAGCAGGTCGGTGAACAGCTTGGCAGTCCCCTCGCCGGTCTTCAGCGCCACGTTGCCGGTGAAGCCGTCGGTCACGATCACGTCGCAGGTGGTTCCGGGCAGGTCGCGCCCCTCGACGAAGCCGACGAACTCGAAATCCGACGCCTCGGCATTGGCGGAAATGAGATCGAAGGCCTCGCGCAGTTCGGCGCGGCCCTTGTGTTCCTCGGTGCCGACATTCAGCAGCCCGATGCGCGGGCGCGCCAGGCCGAACCCGTTGCGCGCGTAGGAGGCGCCCATCAGCGCGTATTGCACCAGGTCGCGGGCGTCGGCGCGGATGTCGGCGCCGCCATCGAGCATGATGTTGTGCTGCTGGGGGTTCTGCGACGGCCACATCACCGCGATCGCCGGGCGCGAGATCCCCGGCAGCTTGCGCAGGCGCAGCACCGAGATCAGCATCAGCGCCCCGGTATTGCCGCAGGACACGCAGACCGTCGCCTCGTGCGAGCGCACAGATTCGATCGCCGACCACATCGAGGTCTCGCGGCCCTGCCGGGCGGCGTTGCTGGGCTTGTCGTCCATGCTGACACTGTCGGGCGCGTGCCGGATGCGGTAGCGCCCGGTCAGTTCGCGGCGTTTCTCAAGCAGCGGCGCGAGGAGGTCCTGCGGACCGTGGACGATATAGCCGATCTCGGGGTTCTTGCGCGCCGAGCGGGCCATGCCCGCCACCACGGTCGCCGGGCCCTGATCGCCGCCCATGGCGTCCACCGATATGATGGTCCGGTCGCCCGTGGTCCCCGTCTGGCCTGTTGAAGCGGTCATGCGGCGTATCGCCCTTGGGATGTCAGGCCGCGTCCTCGTCCATCTCGACATCGTCGACGGCGCTGACGACCTCGCGATCCGCGTAGTGACCGCAAGCGACGCAGATATGGTGCGGGCGCTTCAACTCGCCGCAATTGGGACATTCGTTGGGGTTGCCCGCAACGAGCTTGTCATGTGCGCGTCGATTGTTGCGGCGCGATTTGGAGACCTTGTTCTGTTGGACGGCCATGTCACAACCTCGATAGCTTGGGGGCCGGCAGGCCCGGTTTCACGAATGTCTGCGGCTCTTAAAGCCTTTCGAGCCGCCGGTTCAACCCGTCGATGCGGCGAAACCGCGAAAATACAGAGATTTGTCCCCGCGACAAGCGATTCTCGCCGTCATGTGCGGGGGATCACCCGTCATCCTTCAGTTTGTCGCGCAGCGCCGCGAGCTCGGCGAAGGGCTTGGTGTCCTCGTCGGTCAGCGGCTCCACGCCCTCGGCGGCGGCGACGATCTCGCCCGGCGCGGCGTCGTCGCGGCGCGGCCAGGGCGGCAGCGCGAGGCTGAGCGCCTCGATCAGCACGCGGCCGAGGTCGATCTCGTGTCCGAGCGGCTCCAGCGTGTCGTCTTCGGGCATCTCGCGCTCGTCGCCGGGCAGATCCTCCGGGGGCGCGACCTCGGGCGAGAATCGGCGCGTCACGGCTTCCTCGATGCGGGTGGTCACCGGGTCGAGCGTGACGACGCAGGGCTGCACCACGGTGGCGCCCAGCTGCGCCTCGAGCAGCCAGTCGTCGCCGTCGCGCCGCACGCGGCCGCGCAGGCGCAGCTTTCGCAGGTCCGACAGCGCCAGTTCGTCGGCGATCATCTTTCGGGTGGCGGCGTCGGGGACAAGCTCGAACGCCTGTTCGTCGCGTGCGCGCAGCTGCGCGAGGCGCAGGACGTCGTTTGGCATCGCATCGTTCATCTCGCCGGCGCTTCCTTTCTTGAACCTGCAGCCCCCGTTGATGTAAGCGGACCTAAGCGCCGCGCGCGGCCATGACAAGAGGGCAGACATGACAGCTTTGATCCACCGACTGCGAGGCGGGCTCGTGCTTGTCTGTCTGCTGGCCGTGACGGCCTGCACCGCCACCTACGACAATCACGGCTACGTCCCCCCCGAGCAGGATCTGCAGGAGCTTGTCGTGGGCGTCGACACCCGCGCGACCGTGGACGACGTCATCGGCCCGCCATCGCTGTCGGGGATGTCGGACGCGGGAGACTATTACTACGTGCGCTCGCGCCAGCGGACCTTCGGCATGTTCCGCCCCGAGGTGGTCGAGCGGCAGGTGCTGGCGATTTCGTTCGACGACAGCGGCACGATCGCGAATATCGAACGCTTCGGGCTGGAGGATGGCCGCGTGGTGCCGCTGGCGCGCCGGGTCACCGACAATTCGGTGGTCAGCGACGGCTTCCTGCGGCAGTTGCTGGGCAATCTTGGCAATATCAACCCGTTCGGGACCAACAACGACGATAGCGGGTTCGGTCTTTGATCCGGTCACCCGTCTGTCATCGCGATCGGCTAGTCGGGCAGGGCGGGTGACCTGGCAAGCGGCGGGGGATGTCATGACGGACGACGCGCGGTACGTGGCGCGGCAGGCGAACGGCCCGGAGGATCTGCGCCGGGCCGAGATGCTGAGGGCGGCGCGGTTCGGGCGCGCGGACGGGGCCGACCGCGACGCGTTCGACGCGCGCTGCGCGCATCTTCTGGTCGAGGAGCGCGCGACGGGCCGGCTTGTCTGCTGCTGTCGCCTGTTGTTCCTGTCGGGCGGCGGCGAGATCGCGCAGAGCTATTCGGCGCAGTTCTACGACCTCGGCCCGCTTGCCCGGTTCGAGGGCCGGATGGCCGAGATCGGCCGGTTCTGCATCGCCCCCGACCGGCCCGATCCCGATATCCTGCGCGTCGCCTGGGCGGCGCTGACGCGGTTGGTCGACGCGCGGGGGATCGCGATGCTGTTCGGCTGCTCGTCCTTCGCGGGCGTGCGGGCCGAGGCCTATCTCGACAGTTTCGCGGTCCTGCGCGCCCGCCATCTCGCGCCGCGCGACTGGGGGCCGCGCATCAAGGCGCCGAGCGTCTACCGCTTCGCCGAACGCCTGCAGCGCTACCGCCCCGATCCGCGCGAGGCGATGCGCCTGATGCCGCCGCTTCTGCGCAGCTACCTAGCGATGGGGGGGCGGGTCAGCGATCACGCTGTGATCGACCGCGATCTGGGCACGCTGCACGTCTTCACCGGGCTCGAGGTGGGCGCGATCCCCGACCGGCGCAAGCGCGCGTTGCGGGCGCTGCCGGGCTGAGCGGTCTTGACGCTGCCCGGCCTTGACGCTGCCCGGCCTTGACGCTGGCAGGGCGGCGGGATAGCCCCGCCCGCATGGCACGGGCACCTCTTCTGCAACTCAACGACATATCGCTCACCTTCGGGGGCGCGCCGATTTTCGACGACCTGTCGCTGGTGGTGCAGCCCGGCGACCGCGTGGCGCTGGTGGGGCGCAACGGATCCGGCAAGTCGACGCTGATGAAGGTGATGGCCGGGCTGGTCGAGCCCGATCGCGGCGACCGGATCGTGACGCCGGGCACCACCGTCGGCTACATGGAGCAGGAGCCCGCGATGGAAGGCTTCGCCACGCTGGGCGATTTCGCGATGAGCGAGCTGGACGAGGGCGAGCTCTACCGCGTTGAAATGGCCGCCGAGGGGTTGAAATTCGACCCCGCGCGGCCCGTCGAGACCGCCTCGGGCGGCGAGCGCCGGCGCGCGGCGCTGGCCAAGCTGATGGCGGAATCGCCGGAACTGATGCTGCTTGACGAGCCGACCAACCATCTCGACATCGAGGCGATCGCGTGGCTGGAGGACCAGCTGAAAAGCACCCGCAAGGGCTTCGTGCTGATCAGCCACGACCGCGCGTTCCTGCGCGAACTTAGCCGCGCAACCCTCTGGATAGACAGGGGAATGACGCGCCGGCAGGAGCGCGGGTTCGAGCATTTCGAGGAATGGCGCGACAAGGTGTGGGAAGAAGAGGACCAGCAGCGCCACAAGCTGGACCGCAAGATCAAGTCCGAGGCGCGGTGGGCCGTCGAGGGCATCAGCGCGCGGCGCAAGCGCAACCAGGGCCGGGTGCGCAACCTGCAGGCCCTGCGGGCCGAGCGCGCCTCGCAGGTCCGGCGGCAGGGCACCGCGGCGATGGCGCTGGAACAGGGCCCGTCCTCGGGGCGCAAGGTCATTGAAGCAGACAGGATTTCAAAGCGTTACGACGACATCCTCATCTTGCGAGAGTTCAGCATCCGCATCCAGCGCGGCGAGCGTGTGGCCTTTGTCGGCCCCAACGGCGTGGGCAAGACGACGCTGCTGAAGATGCTGATGGGCGAGGTGCCGCCCGATACCGGCACCGTGACGCATGGCACCAACCTGGTGCCGGCGGTCTTCGACCAGGCGCGCGCGCGGCTGGCCCCGGACATGACGCTGTGGGAAAGCCTGACGGGGGACCCGGACATGCGGGTGTCGGGACAGGCCGACCAGGTGATGGTGCGCGGCCAGCCGCGGCACGTGATGGGCTATCTCAAGGATTTCCTCTTCGACGAACGCCAGGTCCGCGCGCCGGTCCGGTCGCTGTCGGGCGGCGAGAAGGCGCGGCTGTTGCTGGCCAAGCTGATGGCGCGCGAAAGCAACCTGCTGGTGCTCGACGAGCCGACCAACGATCTCGATATCGAGACGCTGGACCTGTTGCAGGAGCTGCTCGACGATTACGACGGCACGGTGCTGCTGGTCAGCCACGACCGCGATTTCCTCGACCGCGTGGCGAGCACCACGATCGCCATGGAAGGCGACGGATACGCCACCGCCTATGCCGGCGGCTGGAGCGATTATCGCGCGCAGCGCGGCACCGACACCGCCCCCAGCCATCCCGCCAATGCCGCAAGATCGAGCCCTGCCAAGTCCGAGGCGAAGCCACGCCAAGCCCAGCAGAAGCTGAGCTTCAAGCAAAAGCACCGGCTGGAGGAGTTGCCAGGCGAGATCGCGCGGCTCGAGGCCGAGATCGCCAAGCTGGAAGAGTTGCTGGCCGATCCCGACCTCTTCTCGCGCGAGCCGGTCAAGTTCCGCCGCGCGACCGAGGCGCTGACCGCCCGGCAGACCGCGCTGTCGAAGGCCGAGGAAGAATGGCTGTCGCTGGCCGAGAAGGCCGAGGCCGAGGGCTGATGCGCCCCCGGCCGCCCGTTGCTTATCCGCGCGCGCCGCGCCGCCGGGCGAATCCGGCCAGCCCGCCCAGCCCCAGCAAAAGCGCGGCGAACGAGGCCGGAAGCGGAACTGGCTGAACCTGCGCCGAGGCGATGACCTGCCCGACCAGATCAGGGTTGTCGGTGATGAACCCGTCCAGCCCGCTCTGCAGGAACGCTTCGGTCTGGGCGAGGGCGTCTTCGGGTGTTTCCGGGCGGAACGTCCAGCCGAACACCGACAGCATCTCTTCATGCGCCGAACCGATGAACGCGTCGCTGATCTGGCCCTGGAAGATCGCCACGGTGTCGGTGTAGCCGGCGAGGTCCGACAGGCTGAGGCCGAAATCCCTGAAATCCGTGACGAACCACTCGTCATCGACAAGGGCGCTTCCGCCCAGCTGAGCGACGCCCATATCGACCCCTTCCTCGGCGAGGATGTCGGCGTAATCCGAAACATTGCCGAAGCCGAAGGATTGAACGGCCGATTCCTCGGGGGTGTCGAAGCCGTTGTCGATCAGCGTGCGGATGACGGCGCGGCTGACCTCCGTGCTGTTATCGGCATACTTGCCCTCGGTCAGCATGCCGACGCTTTTGCCATTGGCCGTGTTGTAGTCATTGAGCGCCTGCAGCATGTCCGAGAAGGTCGGAACACGGAAGGCGTTGTCGGCCATTGGCGTGAAGTCGCCATAGGCGCCGGGAAAGGGCGGCTGCTGGTCGATGGTCAGGGTGCTGATCTCGTCATAGGTGAAATCGGCCACCGCATAGCCGCCGTTTCGTGGCTCGAATATCTCCTCGACATTCGTGGTGCGCTCGAGCGACGCGTCATGCATCGCGATCAGGACGTTGTCGGAGGTCGGCATGACATCCGTCTCGATGAAATCCGATCCGAGATCGGCGGCCAGCTCGTTGCCGCCGATGGTGTTTTCAGGCAGATAGGCTGGCGCGCCGCGATGGCCGATGACAAGCGGCGCGTTGCCGTCGAGCGTCTTGAAGCCGCCATCCAGCGTCACCGCGAATGCCGGACCGCCGATGCCCGCGACGAGCAGCGCAACACCCAGCCGGGTTGAAAATTCGTTCATCCGATCCTCTCCTCTTGCAAGCTCATGTGCATCGCACACGCCACGAGGGTTGCCGGTCACGGTGACGTCGTGACGACGCCGGGATGACATGGCATCGACAGTTCCGTGACACGTCAAGGGCGCGTCGCGCGGGCAAAAGGCCGAGGCCGAAGGCTGATTTTTGCTGCAGGCGGGCGATGCCCGCGCGTATGGTGCATCGCATGAGTTCGGGGAATCGCAGTGCGCGCGATCGCGTCAGGCTTCTTTACGACGGGCGCAGCAAGCGCGCGACCCGGTTCCGCTATGCGCTGCTGACCTTCGACGCGGCCAGCATCCTGTTCTTCCTCGTCACCGCGACGCTGCCGCTGACACCCGCGCTGATCGCCGCCGACGCGGTGGTCGCGGTGCTGATCTTCGGCGATTTCATCTGTCGTCTGTGGATCGCCGAGCGCAAGCTGCGGCATCTGCGGCAGATCTACGTGCTGGTCGACCTGGTGGTGCTGGTATCGCTGGCCGCAGCGCCGTTCCTGGGCCAGCAATTCGCCGCGCTGCGGCTGCTGCGGGCGCTGCGGCTGGTGCATTCGTACCACCTTCTGAAGGATCTGCGGCGCGATGTGCGCTTTTTCCGGCTGCACGAGGATGCGATCGTCGCGGCGGTCAACCTGCTGGTCTTCATCTTCTCCATGACGGCGCTGGTGCTGCTTCTGCGCGGCGGCCGCGAGCAGGGGCTCGAGACCTATGTGGACGCGCTCTATTTCACGGTGACGACGCTGACCACCACCGGCTATGGCGACATCCTGATGACCACCGGTCCCGGGCGGCTGCTGGCGGTGGGGATCATGGTTGTGGGGGTGGGGCTGTTCCTCAGCCTCGCACGCGCGATCTTCATGCCGGCCAAGGTGCGCCACAAATGCCCCGAATGCGGCCTGATGAAGCATGACCCCGACGCGATCCACTGCAAGCATTGCGGGCTGGAGCTGAAGATCGAGACCGAGGGGGCAGAGTGATCGCGCGACATGGCGTCCGCCCTCACTGCATCCGCAGCGCGCCGTCGAGGCGGATCACCTCGCCGTTGAGATAGCCGCATTCGACGATGAACCGGGCCAGCCGCGCGTATTCCTCCGGCTGCCCGAGGCGCTTGGGGAAGGTCACCTCGGCGGCGAGGCTGTCCTGCACGTCCTGCGGCAGGCCGCGCATCATCGGCGTGGCGAAGATGCCGGGCGCGATGGCCATCACGCGGATCCCCTCGCGCGCGAGATCCCGCGCCATGGGCAGCGACAGCCCGGTGATCCCGCCTTTCGATGCGGCATAGGCGGCCTGACCCTTCTGTCCTTCGAAGGCGGCGATCGACGCGGTGTTGACGATCACCCCGCGCGCGCCGTCGGCATCGGGCGCATTGCCCGCCATCTCGGCCGCCGCCAGCCGGGCGACGTTGAACGTGCCCACGAGGTTGATGTCGACGGTCTGCCGGAAGAGGTGAAGATCGTGCGGGCCGTCGCGGCCCAGCGTCTTGGACCCCGGCGCGATGCCGGCGCAGTTGATGGCGGCGGTGATCCGCCCCATCGCCGCTTTCGCGCTGGCGATGGCCGCGGCGACCGAGGCTTCGTCGGTCACGTCCGTCTCGGCGAAGGTTGCGCCGATCTCGTCCGCCACGGCCTGGCCGCGCGCCGCGTCGCGGTCGAGCAGCGTCACCTGCGCGCCCTCGGCGCGAAAGTGCCGCGCCGCAGCCTCGCCAAGGCCCGAGGCCCCGCCGGTAATGATCGCGGCCGTGTCGTCGATGCGCATCGGGGCCTCCCTGCCTGAAAGTGAACACGTGCCGAGGTACCGGGCGCGCCCGCGCCTGTCAAACCGCATGCTGCGCGCGGATCTGCCGGGGGCGCCGTGCGGTCGACCATTTTCTCGACAGGTCGGCGGATCTGCGGCATCGTCGGGTTTCGACAGACGCGGATTTCAGGCGACCGCGCGCAACAGGAGGGAGGACCTAATGCTCGATACGACTGCACAGGAGGCCGTCACGCAGACCTTGACGGAGTTCGGCGCGGCGCTGGAGGAGGGCGATATCGATCGCGCCACGGCGTGTTTCGTCGAGGACTGCTACTGGCGGGACCTGGTGACATTCACCTGGAACCTCGCGACATGCGAGGGCAGGGACGAGATCGCCGACATGCTGGGCGCTCAGCTATCGTCCATCAAGCCCCGCGACTGGCGGGTCGCCGAGGGCGAGGTGGCCACCGAGGAGGGCGGCATCACCACCGCCTGGATCCAGTTCGAGACGGATGTCGCGCGCGGCTACGGCCTGATCCGGCTGCGCGACGGGCGGATCTGGACGCTGCTGACCACCTTGGTCGAATTGAAGGGCCATGAGGAACCGCTTGGATTTGCCCGCCCGCTTGGGGCCAAGCACGGCGCGGCCAAGAACCAGCCGACGTGGAAGGAGGACCGCGAGCGCGAACTGGCGACCCTCGGCCATACCGAGCAGCCCTATGTGCTGATCGTCGGCGGCGGGCAGGGCGGCATCGCGCTTGGCGCGCGGCTGCGCCAGCTTGGCGTGCCGACGATCATCGCCGAGAAGAACGACCGCCCCGGCGACAGCTGGCGCAACCGCTACAAGTCGCTCGCGCTGCATGACCCGGTCTGGTACGACCATTTCCCCTATCTGCCGTTCCCGCCCAACTGGCCGGTCTTCACCCCCAAGGACAAGCTGGGCGACTGGATGGAGATGTATACCAACATCATGGAGTTGAACTACTGGACGCGCACCACCTGCAAATCCGCGACCTATGACGACGCGGCCGGCGAATGGACGGTGGTGCTGGACCGCGAGGGCGAAGAGGTGACGCTGAGGCCCAAACAGCTTGTGCTGGCGACCGGCATGTCCGGCAAGCCCAACCTGCCGGATTTTCCCGGCATGGACCGCTTCGAGGGCGATCAGCATCATTCCAGCAAGCATCCCGGCCCCGACCCCTACCGCGGCATGAAGGCCGTTGTTGTGGGGTCCAACAATTCGGCCCATGATATCTGCGCGGCGCTGTGGGAGAACGACGTCGACGTGACGATGGTGCAGCGATCCTCGACGCATATCGTGAAATCCGACACGCTGATGGAGATCGGGCTGGGCGCGCTTTATTCCGAGGAGGCGGTGCGCGGCGGCATGACCACCGAGAAGGCCGATCTGACCTTCGCCTCGGTGCCCTACGCGCTGCTGGCGGGGTTCCAGATCCCGCTTTACGAGCAGATGGCAGAGCGCGACGCGGCGTTCTATGACGGGCTGGAAAAGGCCGGGTTCTGGCTCGACTGGGGCGCGGACGGGTCCGGCCTCTTCATGAAATACCTGCGCCGCGGCGGCGGCTATTACATCGACGTGGGGGCCTGCCAGCTGGTGATCGACGGCAAGATCAAGCTTGCCCATGGCAACGTGGCCGAGGTCGTCGCGGACGGTCTGGTGCTGGAGGAGGGCACGCACCTCGAGGCCGATCTCATCGTCTACGCCACCGGCTACGGGTCGATGAACGGCTGGGCCGCGGACCTGATCGGGCAGGAGGTCGCCGACAAGGTCGGCAAGTGCTGGGGGCTGGGATCCGACACGCCCAAGGATCCCGGCCCATGGGTCGGCGAGGAGCGCAACATGTGGAAGCCGACCAGGCAGCAGGCGCTATGGTTCCATGGCGGCAATCTGCACCAGTCGCGGCACTATTCGCAATTCCTGTCGCTGCAGCTCAAGGCGCGGATGGAAGGCATCGACACGCCGGTCTACGGCATCCCCGAAACCCATCACCTGGGCTGAACCCAGGCGAGCGCGGCGCGACCAGCGGGTCGCGCCGGACGCACCGCGTGGGCGCGATCACCCCCCCCCTAATTCGACGACTCGCGGGCTGCCTGGACGTCGTGCACGCTTGCTCGTCGATGCATTTTCAATACCTTAAATGTCTGACGTCAGGCCTTGTGGGACGGATTTGGTGTTTTCGTGACGGAGGGTTTCCGGGTCATCCCAGCCATCAAGGAGCTTAGGTGAACAAGAACCGGAGGACCGCGCAGGCGACATCCGGACCATCGAAGGACGNATCCCAGCCATCAAGGAGCTTAGGTGAACAAGAACCGGAGGACCGCGCAGGCGACATCCGGACCATCGAAGGACGCGGCGGACAAGCTGGTCAAGGGGATCACGCGCAAGACCCGCGAACAGTACTCGGCCGAAGAGAAGATCGGGATCGTGCTGGCGGGCTTGCGCGGCGACGAGAGTGAGACCTTGTCGCGAAATTGATGGATTGTAAAGATTTAAATTTAATTTCAATATGTTGTGTGATGCCGTGTGCAGCACATGTTCATGTTTTGATCGCGTGAATTCGTACTTCGTCGTGTGCATTTCGGTTTGTGAAGCCGATTGCAACGAGATTGTATTCAGTATTGCCGCATCGACGCTTTGAGTTGATGACGACGTGCCCTCCGGCCCTTTGAGCTGTACAGAAGTAGCCGTTCAATGCAGGCGCCGTGACTGGCAGTTTGGCGGAACTTCCCGACCTTTGGCCCTTTTGCGTCAACAGTAAGAACGGCCCAGAGCCGCCTTCCACCCACCACGTCGATGGGTAGTGTCAAAGATCTTTCGCACATTTTTTCAGGCGACGGCTCCGTGGGTTGAGGACTGCTCCGCGTGGAGCGGGTCCATGTTCATGTATTTGCGTGTCGACCACTGGCTGCCCGCGATATGGCGCAAGCGGGCCGCGGCCAGGTTCAGGCAGCTCTGACCGTCCGGGAATGCGCCTACGACGCGGGTGCGTCGGCGAATTTCCTTCATGATGCGCTCCAGTGGGTTGTTGGTCCTGATCTTCAGCCAGTGGCTGTCGGGGAAGCTGTAGTAGCTCAGCGTCTCGTCGATATGCATCTCGATCAGCTCGGCCGCCTTCCCCAGCTTCTGGCGGCGCAGGTCCTCCACGACGGTGGCGGCCTTCTCCTGCGCCGCTCGGCGGCTTTCCTGAGCGTGGATGGCCTTCAGCATGTGGCTGACCTCGCGCACCTTGGTCGAGGGCACATGGCTGAACACATTGCGGTAGAAATGCACCATGCAGCGCTGCCAGCGTGCGTCGGGCAGATAGTCCGCAATACTCTCGACGAGGCCACGGCACGCATCCGAGATGATCAACTGCACGCCGCTGAGGCCGCGATCGACCAGATGGCGCAGGAATCCCGACCAGCCGGACTTGTCCTCCTTGGCGCCTTCACAGATGCCCAGTATCTCGCGGTATCCTTCGGAAGTAACCGCGCTCGCCACCAGCAGCGAGACGTTGCGCACCTCGCCGGCCCAGGTCCGCTTCATGACAATCCCGTCGAGGTATAGATAGGGATGCGTGCCCTCGATGGGCCGGTTCCGCCATTCCTCGATCTTGGCGTAGATCTTCTTGTTCAGGTTCGACACCGTGCCGGGGCTCACGCGGGTGCCCCACAGCGCCTCGGTGATATCCTCGACACGGCGCACCGACACGCCCGCCAGATACATCTCGATCAAGGCCTCCTCGACCGAGCTCTCCCTACGTCGGTAGCGCTCGATAATGGCCGTCTCGAACGTCTGGCGTCGCAGCTTGGGCACCTTCAGCTTCACCTCACCGGCCTTGGTGTGCAGTGCCCGCTCATAGCTGCCCGCGCGCGTATCCCGCCGACCTTCGTTGCGCTCGTAGCGCCCCGCGCCGCATAGTTGATCGGCTTCGGCGTCAAGCATCGCATTCAGCGCCTCTTCGACCGTCCCGCGCACCATCTCGCCAAGATGATCCCGGATCCGGCCCTCATCGATCTGGATCACCTGACCCATCGCACCGTCCTTCTTCTCGTCAGTCATCCCTTCGCTCCTTCGGTCAGTGTAGAAGGAGACGTCGAATCTGAAAGTGCGAAAGATTCTTTACGTTATCAGGTAGATGAAGGGGATGACGTGTACCCCCCAGATCTCCTGGATATAGCCCGCGTCACCGGGCGTGACGTCATGGGCAAAGGCCGTGCCAGGGATCAGCACCAGTGTGAACAGGGCAAGAAGTGCCAGCGGCACGAGTGCGCCCCTGCTGCCCCTTGAGAGAGTTTTCATGGAGAGACTCCGCTTTTCTTTGAAATGATCGGTGATGCGCAGATTTGCGCAGGACCGATCAAGCGCGCGGAGGCCGGTCTATACGGAACTTTCGGGACGGTCCGGTCTGCGACACGGAAGGACGCCAGACTTTGTTCGTGTCGGGTGCGGGATCGGCGCTCCGGCCTGCCAGCAAGAAAGCCGGGTTGTGGTCGTGATCGGCCGTATCGTGGCTATGTCCGTGCATCGCCCAATACAGGTCTTCCTCGAGCCCATGCGAATGGCCGTGGTCCTCCACCATTTCCACGCGATCCTGGATCGTCTCGAAAACTGCGGGTGCATGTGTGAAAGCCGGAACCGCGGACCAGACGACCAGTGCCAAGCACATCAGTGCTGCCAAGACGCTTTTGACGCTTTCCCGCGTAGCTAACATATGTCGTACCTGCTCGAAGCCGCCGCTTTTCGACGTTTTTTATTAAATACCGTCGAATCGACACGGCAACAAGTCGGCTTCCGCGAACTGCAGTCATTTGCCGAGAAGTAGCGGGTGATATTAGTGTAGCTGTGGCATCATGCAGTCAGGGCTTCAAGCCGACCTCGGATGGAACGCAGCATCATGTGATATGATGTCTTGTCAACGTCGGGTTGTCGTTGTGGGAGGGCATGGTAGATCAGAGGGTCAATCATGCAAACACCAAACTTACCCGCCATTCGCGCGCTTCGCCCAGCCTGGAACAAGAGCCGGATCATCGGTCAGAAACAATCACTCAAGCCAAAACATGTCTGGGCAATCCGCGTTCGTCTTGAACTGGCCGAGACTACCGCGACCTGGCACTCTTCAATCTGGCCATCGACAGCAAGCTGCGTGGCTGTGATCTTATTAAGATGAAAGTCGTCGATGTGATGACGTCTGGCCAGATCAAGGGACGCGCGTCCATTTTGCAAAGCAAGACGAAGAAACCTGTACGCTTCGAAATTTCTGAAGGCACGCCACGCTGGCCGATCTCGACCGGCTCCTGCCCGCGCTCGACCCCGAGGCCGAAATCGTCGCCTATTGCCTTGGCCCCTATTGCATCTACGCCCATCAGGCCGTGGCCCGCCTGCGCCACCACGGCTTCAACGCACGGCGCATGGCGGGTGGCCTGCCCGAATGGCGCGAGGAAGGGCGTCAGGTGCTTTCGTAGGTGCTGAACACTTCTGTGCGGCGATCATGGTGGATCAGGAAGACGTCGTAGGCGTCGCGCGCGCTTTCCGGTCCCATGCCGGGTGAACCATAGGGCATGCCCGGGACGGCAAGGCCAACCGCGTCGGGACGTTCCTTCAGCAGACGACGGATATCGGCGGTGGGCACGTGTCCTTCGATCATGTAGCCGTCGATCCGACCGGTATGACAGGAGACCATCTCTTGGGGGATGCCGTTCTCGAACTTGTAGCGCATGAGCACCGTTCCCATGCTCGCCTCGGTCGTAACGTGGAAGCCGTCGCGTTCGAGGATTTCGATCCAGGCTGAACAGCAGCCGCAATTGGGGTCCTTCATCACATGCATTTCCGACCCCGTGGTTTCCGCAAGTGACCCAAAGGGCCATGTCGCCAGAAGCGTGGTTCCACCGAGCAGCAGTCCGCGGCGTGAGAGGGGATCTTGGGTCATCTCGTTTTCCTTTCAATGTTGAACAGCAAATCAGTAAGCCGATGCCCCGTAGATCAGAGCTTAACTCGCCTCAGTCTCAGCGCATTGGAGATCACCGAGACCGACGACAGGCTCATCGCGGCGGCCGCGATCATCGGTGAGAGCAACGTCCCGGTAAAGGGATAGAGCACGCCTGCGGCGATCGGCACGCCCAGGGCATTGTAGGCGAAGGCAAAGAACAGGTTCTGCCGGATATTTCGCAGCGTCGCCCGGGCCAGCTTGCGCGCCCGCACGAGACCCGTGAGGTCCCCCTTGAGCAGGGTGATCCCGGCACTTTCCACCGCGACATCGGCCCCGGTGCTCATCGCGACGCCGACATCGGCGGCGGCGAGTGCGGGGGCATCGTTCACCCCGTCGCCCGCCATTGCCACCAGCGCGCCCTTGGCGCGCAACTCCTCGACCAGTTTCTGCTTGTCCTCGGGCAGAACCCCGGCGCGCACCTCGTCGATGCCCAGCCTCGACGCCACCGCCTTGGCCGTGCGCTGGTTGTCGCCGGTTGCCATGATGATGGTCAGGCCCAGGGCGTGCAATTCGCGGATTGCGGCCTCGGTGGTTTCCTTGATCGGGTCGGCCACCGCCACGATCCCGGTTAATTCCCCGTCGACCGCCACGAACATCGCCGTCTTGCCCTCGGCGCGAAGTTCGTCGGCCTGCGCGTCCGCCGCATCCGTGTCGAGGCCGAGATCGCGCATCATCGCCACATTGCCAAGTGCCACGCTCCGACCGGCGACCGTGCCGCGCACGCCCTTGCCGGTCACCGCCTCGAAATCCTCGGCGCGCTCCGGTTTCTGTCCGCGCTCCTGCGCGCCGGTAACGATGGCCTCGGCCAGCGGATGCTCGGACCCGCGTTCGAGCGCGGCGGCAAGGCGGAGCACTTCATCTTCCTCACCCTTGAGCGCGATGACATCGGTCAGCCGGGGCTTGCCCTCGGTCAGTGTCCCGGTCTTGTCGACGATCAGGGTATCGACCCGGCCCATGTGTTCCAGCGCCTCGGCATCCTTGATCAGCACGCCGGCCTGCGCGCCACGGCCCGCAGCGGTCGTGATCGAGATCGGCGTGGCAAGACCAAGGGCGCAGGGGCAGGCGATGATGAGGACCGAAACCGCCGCGGCGATGGCAAAGGCCAGCGCCGGATCGGGCCCGACCGAGAGCCAGGTGCCGAAGGCAATAACGGCCACGAGCACCACAGCAGGCACGAAGACTGAGGCGACCTTGTCGGCCAGCCCCTGGATTGGCGCCCGCGACATGCGGGCACCCGCCACCATATCGACGATCTGCGACAGCACCGTGTCGGCGCCGATCTTGGTCGCGCGCATGGCCAGGGTGCCGTTCTTGTTGATCGTGCCGCCGGTCAGGCCGTCGCCCTCGGTCTTCTCCACCGGGACCGACTCGCCCGTGATCATGCTCTCATCCACCGAGGAGCGGCCCTCGATTACCTCGCCGTCCACCGGCACACTGTCACCCGGGCGTACCCGCAGCATGTCACCCTCGGCGATGTTTTCGAGCGGTGCATCGTACTCTGACCCGTCCGGCAGAATACGGCGGGCTGACTTGGGGGCAAGGTCGAGCAGCGCGCGGATCGCATCGCCGGTGCGCTCGCGTGCGCGCAGTTCCAGAACCTGCCCGACAAAGACCAGCGCGATGATCACGACGGCGGCCTCGTAATAGGTGCCGACACCGTCGCCCATCCGGTATTGGTCTGGAAAGACCCCGGGCGCGAAGGTCGCCACCAGCGAATAGAGATAGGCCGCCCCAACGCCAAGCGAAATAAGCGTCCACATGTTGGGAGAGACGTTGCGAATCGAATCGATGCCGCGCCGAAAAAACGGTAACGCCGCCCAGAAGATGATCGGTGTGGCCAGAACGAATTCAGCATAGACCGACATGCGGTGGCCGAGCCAACCGCGCACGTCGAGCCCGAGCAGTTCGCCCATCGTGATGATCATGAGCGGCACCGCCGCCGCGGCGCTGATCCACATCCGTCGGGTGAAATCCGTCAACTCTTCGGAGGGCTCGTCCGAGGGCACCATCGGCTCCAGCGCCATGCCGCAGATCGGGCAGGCACCGGGCGCGTCGCGGATGATCTCGGGGTGCATCGGGCAGGTATATTGCGCCCCGGGTTGCACGCGCGTCTCGACGGTCCGGGCATTGCCGGAGGCGTAGAAATACGGATCGGTGTCGAATTTTTCCTGGCACCCGTCAGAGCAGAAATAGAATGTCTCCTCGCCGTACTCCCGGCTCCGGGCGCCCGCCTTGATCTCGACCTGCATGCCGCAGACCAGATCGGTCGCGGTCTTCGCGTCCGGGTCGATTTCGGGGGCCTCATGATGGTGGTGATGGGATGCCATCTTCAAGTGTCCTTTCAGCCCTGACATGGGGGTTCCAGTCGGGGTAGGGTCAAGGGAGAGGGGCGAGACTGTCCGGTCCGAGCACTTTTGCGCCCTCACGTGTCGTCCCGGTTTCTGCGGGTCGCCACCCAGAGCAAGGGAAGGCCGGTCACAAGTCCGAGGCCGAGAACGGCCCATGTCGTCCGTCCGAGGTCACCGCTGACTGCCTCGCCTCCGAAATGCGCAAGCAGAAAGCTTGCCGGGATGATGCCAGCCAACGTCGCCAAAGCAAACCGCCAAGCATGCAGGCGGCTGAGCCCGGCGGCGTAGCTGATCATGTCAAACGACACGAAGGGCATCAGACGGGACGCAAAGACTGTCGCCGTCAATGCGGTTTGCGACCCCAGCATCCCTGCATCGACGCGATCACCAAACACTCGCCGCAAGACATCGTGCCCCAGAATCCGTGCGAGACCGAACGCGATCAACGCTCCGAGTTCGGCGCCGATCACGACTTGTAGCGTGCCCCAGAGATGCCCATAGGCCGCCCCGGCTGCCAGGGCGATTGGCGCACTCGGAATCGGGCTGGCCACGACCGCGACGGTCATGAGCGTTACAATCAGAACCGGCCCCCAGAGACCCGCGCGCGCCACCAGCATCTTGAGGCGCTCCCCTTCCAGCAAGCCACGGGCCTCGGCCATTACCGACGGCGCGTATAGCCAGAGGCCCAGCAAAGCGAGCCCCAAAATGGCCATGCCCGTGAGAAGAGAGGTGCGCAGAGTCATCCCGTTGCCTGCCGGGCTTTCGCCAGATGGCTGCAGTTGTCATCCAATCGAACCTGATCGTCAGGGCGATCACTCATGATGCCCCCTTTGACCCGTGTCATTTCAGATCCGTGACGGTCAGCTTGCCATTCAGGCGTTCGACTGTGAACTCGATCTCCTTGCCTGGTTCGAGCCTGTCGAACATGGCGTCGTCGGCCACGCGAAACACCATGGTCATCGCGGGCATTTCCAGCTCGACCAGCTCCTCGTGAATGATGGTCACCTTGCCGTCTTCGGGCTTGACGTTTTTGACCACGCCCTTTGTGTAGACGGGTTCGGCCGATGCGCCCATGACGGTGAAAATGACGGCGAAAACTGCGGCGAGGGCGGTCCTGATCGGTTTCATGGTGGTCTCCTTGTTCGGTATGTTCAATTGCTCTGGACGTGGATCGGTCCGTGCATGCCTGCTTCCATATGGCCCGGGATCAGACAGGCGAACTGGAAGGTGCCGGTGTTCGCAAAGCTCCAGACGATATCGCCGGTTTCGCCCGGCGCAAGCCGGATCGCGTTGGGATCGTCATGCTCCATTTCCGGAAACTTCTGCATCAGCTTGCGATGCTCCTCGTTGTTGTCATGGGTATCCATGACGAACTCGTGCTCCACCTCTCCGGCATTATGGATGCGCAAACGAACCGTTTCGCCCGGCTGGAAACTGAGATCGTCGGGCTCGAAGAGCATCTCTCCGTCAGAGGTCTCGCGCATCGTGATCTCGATGGTCCGGCTGGCCTCTTCCGGCGTGCCGGGCCTGCCGACCTGCATCATGTCGGCGTGGCCATGCCCCGCCATATGCCCGTCGTCATGGCCGTGCCCGCCATCATGGGTGCCTGCGGCCATGGCGGCCCCCGCAGTTAGAAAGGCCGCGGCGATGAGTGGTGTCAGTTTCATGGGAGATACTCCTCTTTTCGTTTCAGGGTCTCAGCCTCTGGTCGGGGTGAGCTTGGTTCGTGCGTTGTCGTTGCGGGTGAAATCCGGCAGTTCGCCAGTCCATTCCCAGGCTTCGGTTCCGGGCGGGTTCTCATACCAGCCGGGATCGGAATAATCGCCCGGGGCGATGCCGTCGCGCACCTTCACCACAGAGAACATGCCACCCATCTCTATGGGTCCATGCGGCCCCCAGCCGGTCATCATCGGCACCGTGTTGTCGGGGATTTCCATCGACATCATGCCCATCTCGGCCATGCCGCTCGAGCCCATCGGCATGAATTCCGGCTGATGCTTGCGGATCATGTCGGTCACCCGGTCCTTGTCCGCGCCGATGAAGTTGGGCACGTCGTGGCCCATGGCATTCATCGTGTGGTGCGATTTATGGCAATGTATCGCCCAGTCCCCGGGATGAACGGCGTCGAATTCATAGGCGCGCATCGCTCCCACGGGAATGTCGATGCTGACCTCGGGCCAGCGCGCCGCCTTGGGCACCCAGCCACCATCGGTGCAGGTGACCTCGAAATCGTAGCCATGCATGTGGATGGGATGGTTCGTCATCGTGAGATTGCCGACGCGGACACGCACGCGATCGCCCAGGCCCACAACCAGCGGGTCGATATCCGGAAAAAGACGGCTGTTCCAGCACCACAGGTTGAAATCCGTCATCGTCATCACGCGCGGCGTATAGCTGCCAGGCACAATGTCGAAGGCATTGAGCATGATGCAGAAATCACGATCCACGGGCATGAAGGCGGGATCCTTGGGATGCACGACGAACATGCCCATCATGCCCATGGCCATCTGCACCATCTCATCGGCGTGAGGGTGGTACATGAACGTGCCGGATTTCACCAGGTCGAACTCGTAGACATAGGTCTTGCCGGGCGGGATCGCCTTGTGGGACAGACCGCCCACCCCGTCCATGCCAGAAGGCAGGATCATGCCGTGCCAATGGACCGAGGTGTGCTCGGGCAGCCTGTTGGTCACGAATATGCGCACCCGGTCGCCCTCGACCGCCTCGATCGTCGGACCGGTGGACTGACCGTTATATCCCCATAGGTTGGCGGTCATGCCATCGGCCATTTCACGTTCCACCGGTTCGGCCACGAGGTGGAATTCCTTGACGTTGCCATTCATGCGATACGGCAGTGTCCATCCGTTCAGCGTGACCACCGGGTTGTAGTTGGGCCCGGTGGTGGGGCGCGGCGTGATCTGGGTGGCTGCAGTCTCCATCACAGCCGCCTCTGGCAAGCCCGTGGTCTGCGCCCGGGCGGCTGCCCCGGTCACCATCAGACCCGCGCCGGCGGTGAGCATTTGACGTCGGTTCATCATCTCTTGTCTCCCTGTTCTCAATGTCCGGCCCCGGCATCACCGGCGACCTCCGCGCTGCCGCCGCCATCACCCAAAGCTGCCCCGCCGCCATGGATCGCTGCCAGAAGATTGGCATCCGCCAGCCAGAAATCGCGCCGGGCCTCGGCTTCGGTCAGGTTGGAGTTCATCCGCTCGCGGGTATCGGACAACAGCTCGAATGTGCTGGTGATCATGCCGTTGTAGCTGAGCAGCGCTTCCTCTTCGATGGTCTTGCGCAGCGGCAGAACGGCATCCCGGTAGTGCCGAGCGATCCGGTGGCTGCCGACATGTGCGGCATGCGCCGAGCGCGCCTCGGAGCGCACGTTGACCGCGCGTTGCGCCAGATCATGCGCGGCGATCATGTAGCTGGCTTCGGCCTTTTTCATCCGGGCCTTGCCGCTGTCGAAGATCGGAATCGCGAATTCCACCTCAAGCTGCGGATTGGTTTCGGACTCGACCCCGCCGCCGTCATTCTCTCGTTCGGTTTCAGCGCCCACGATCAGCTCAAAGTCACTCACGAACCGCGTGGCATTGGTCATCCCGCGGGCCTGCGCCAAGGCTTGCAACTCAAGCTTGGCGATGGCCAGATCAACGCGGTTTCGAAGCGCTTGCGACTCGATGTCGGACCGATCGGCTACGCGCGCAGGCAAATGCGGCAGGGCATTGGGGACGTAGTAATCCACGTCGCTGCCCCAGAGACCGAGTTGGCGTGTCAGCGCTTCCTTGGCCAGTTCCGCATCGAGCCGGGCCTTCGCACGTTGTCCCGAAAGCTCTGCGTGGAAGGCATGCTCGCGGGCCTGCTCAGCCTTGTTGAGATATCCGGTATCGCCAAGACGCGCCGCCAGTTCAGAGCCGGCATCGGCGGTTTCCTGCGCCTGCCGGATCAGACCTGCGGTCTCGAACGCCGACACCGCCTCGATCCAGGCGCGCCGCGTCTCGACGGCGACGCGGAGCGTTTCCTCAACCGCCTGAAGCCGGGTCTGGGTGAAGCGCAGTTCGGCCTGCCGCGTGCGATCAGGCTGCGTGAAGGCCGCCAGAAGGTTGAACGCGATCATCCCTTCGAGAGATCCGTATCCATTCAGACCATCGCCCCCGATCTCGAACACGCCAATCGAGGCGACGGGATTCGGCTGCATGATGCTCTGCCAGACATCCGCCGAGGATACGCCAAGCCGGGCATAGGCGGATTGCAGGCCACGATTGTTGAGCAGTGCAACCTGAACGGCGGTATCGGCGTCAATGGTTTTTCCATGCACCAGAGCATGCACACGTTCGGCATTGGCCTCGATATCGGCCGCGGACATGAGCATCACGGTATCCTTGTTCAGGATTGCGCGTGCCGGGGTGCTGACGTCGGAAAACCCTGCTTTGGGATCAGACAGGCGCGCCACCTGATCGGGCGAAGTGCAGGCCGCAAGCGCCAGTGATGTCACAAGCACGAGACAGGGTTTCGAGATACGCGGCATCAGTGCCCCTCCCCTTCGGCGGGGGATTGCTGGCGGTTCAAAGCGCGCCAGTCTTCGGGCCCTTTGACAGGGCGCGACGTATAGCCCGCAAGAACATCGGGAAAGCTTGCGGCGCGTGTCTCTACGTCTGCTCGCGCCGCAGGTGCGAGCATATTCTGTGTCGGCAGGTCGGGGGCATTTGCACAGGCCGAAAGCGCCGTGGAAACGCCCAGTATGAGTATGGTTTTCAATGTAAACTCCAGATCCGTTTTGAATTGCTATGAACCGGCCACATCTCAGCCAGGTGCATTCCAAAGGGCCCGCCAAGCGAGCCGGATCAGGATTTCGGAGGTCTTTGCAGGTCGTCCGTGTGAGCAGGCCCGATCAAGGACGTCTCAGGCCAAACCAGAGTGGTCAGCAAGACACCATGCCGCTTATCGGCCGGGCTCAACTCGGGTGAAAGGGCCGGGCAGGCATGTATCATGCAGGTTTCATGATCATGCTCCGGCATCACATGTCGTGTCGCGATATCTGGGTGATCATGTGCATGACCATCGTTGGCGGCCATGTTCTGCACGGTGTCGCCGATGGCATGGGCGCAATGCTTTTGATGCTCGATTTCGTTCGAGGCCATGGCAATGGCATTCGCGCCCGTCATGATAACGACCGCCGTCATGAGAAGCACAACCATCTGTCGCATCATCGCCTTGACACACGTATACCTTTCAGAACGGTATGAAACAAATGCTTTGTACCGGTTTCCATAATTGCAAGCGAGGATACGCGTGCTCCGCCTTGCAGGCAGGGCGCAACCAGACCCAAGGCAGGCCGTCCGCCGGATATCGTCTGCGCGTCGCGCATAAGAGCAACCGCCCACACCCGATGTGAGCCGACATCGAGAATCGCGCTCAAGATTGAAGTTCCTGCTTGCGGCGACGAAATTTGTCTTCGTCAATCTCGCCGCGCGCGTAGCGTTCCCTGAGAATCTCGATCGGATCGCGCATGTCACCCTGGCGCTTGTCGGTGAGGGCGCGCACCGCAAAGACGGCAACCGCGATGATGAGGCCCCAGAAAAGAAGCATCCCGAAACCTCCCCACCAGCCGTGTCCGCCACCCCACATCATGTGTCCAAAGGTACCATCGGAAGGGTTATCCGGACCCGCGAGGGCCGGCACCGTCCCAGCCAGAAGAGTCGCAATGCTGCCTGTGATCCTGACGGAAACTGTCATAATCCTGTCCTTTCTTGATGAGTGAAACGTTGTGAGAGGGGCAAATCGAGTTTCACGAGCAGCCCCCCGTCGGGGTGGTTTAGCAACATGATGTCGCCGCCATGCGAGCGCAGTATGGACCGTGCGATGGACAGGCCGAGACCGGTGCCGCCGGTTATCCGCGACCGGGATGTCTCCACGCGGTAGAATGGCTCGAACACTGATTCAAGCTGCGCCGAGGGGATTCCCGGACCATGATCCCGGACCTCGATCACGACCCGGTCGTGTTCTTGACTGTAGCGCACCGCAACGTCACCACCGTACCGCACCGCATTCTCGATGATATTGCGCAGCGCGCGCCGCATGGCGTGTGGTCGCAGTCTGATCCGGAGGGGCGCGCTGGTTTCCAGTTCAAACTCATCCAGCATGTCCTGCTTCAGATTCGCCAGGAAGTCTGCCAGATCGACGGTTTCCGGGGGTTCGCTGATCGCCATGCCACGGGCGAACGCCAGTGTCCGCTCGACCATGTCCTGCATTTCCTCGATCGAGGTGATCAGGGCATCGCGCGTTTCCTCCTCGTCCACCATTTCCGCGCGCACGCGCAACGCGGTCAAAGGAGAGCGCAAATCGTGACCCAATGCCGCCATGATGCGCGTCTTGTCTGCAACCGTGCGTACCAGCCGTTCCTGCATGAGATTGAAGGTTTCCGTCAGGTTCCTAATTTCTCGGGGCCCTGCGGCGGGGATCGGCACGGTCTTTTCTCCGCGGCCAAGGTTCTCAGCGGCGCGGGCCAGGCGTTGAATCGGCCAGGTAACCCGCGTCAGCAGATACCAGAGGGCCCCACCGATCACGAGGGCCGCCGTCAGGCCGAAACTTACGGTCGACAGAACCGGCCACTGCAAGGGTGGGCGCTGAAACCGGGTCTCGACATTCAACCACGATCCGTCCTGCAGGCCGATGGAAAGCGTCAGCTCGAAGGCCGATATCCGGTTCTGCATCATGCGGTCATGCATCGCCCGCATGTGGGGTGGCATGTCTGGCATCGGTGCAAACGCATCCTCGACTCTGTGCAGTTCGACACGGATCTCTCGCGTGTCTCCGGATGCGAGCAACGAGCGGACGCGCGCCTCGATCGCCCCTCCCGCCTCGTGATCGAGATGATCGACAACAGGTAGAGGATCGACGCGAAACCGCGCAAGAGGCGAATCCGCAGCTCTGAGAATCGAGCTGTGTAGTTGGTCTGGGGCCCGGTCCAGCAATAATGCCACATTGGCCGCCCGACCCGCTGCCTCGGCCCCGATCGCGGCGCGCACGGCCAGGCTTCGTTCGTCCACGAACAGCCACAGGCTTATCGCCTGTGCGATGACGAGGCTTCCCAGAATCAGCAGCAACAGCTGAACGCGCAAGCTGTCCAGGCGGTCTCGGATCATCGCTGCGCCTCGACATCCGCAGCAAGACAATAGCCGCCATTCCGAACAGTTGTGATGATCCTTGGGTGCCCCGGATCATCTTCGATCTTGCGGCGCAGGCGGCTGATCTGATTGTCGATGCTGCGATCGAAGGCTGCAGGTGCGCGCCCCGCCGTCAGTTCGAAGATCTGCTCGCGGCTCATCACGATACGGGGGCGTTCAAGAAGAATGACCAGCAGTTTGAATTCCGACGTGGTGAGCGTGTCCTCGCGTCCATCCTCCGCCCTCAGGTGACGGGTATCGGTATCAAGTGTCCAGCCCGCGAACTGGATGTGTTGCCCGGTCAGACGCCCGGCCAGATGTTCCGGCCTGGTTACGCGCCGCAGGATCGCCCTGATCCGCGCGAGAAGCTCGCGCGGATTGAAGGGTTTGGCAAGGTAATCGTCCGCGCCCACCTCAAGCCCGATGATCCGGTCCATTTCCTCGCCGAGCGCAGTGAGCATCAGGATCGGCGTGACACCAGTGACGGACAAGCGGCGACAGACCGAGATACCATCCTCGCCGGGCATCATCACATCGAGCACGATGAGATCATAGCGCCCGATCTCGAGCAGCCTATCCATCTCGGCGGCGTCGGCTGCACTCGTGACGCGCATGTCATTCTTTTCCAGATATCGCGAGACGGCCTTGCGAATCTCGACGCTGTCATCGACCAGCAAGATGTGGGGTATCTTTACCATGCCACGAACTTAGGGGATTGATCGGCCTCTGCCGAGAAATACTGTCATTCAGTGTATCAACCCCCGACTTTGCGACAAACCGTTACACGTCAACTGGCACGGGTGCTTTGCAAGACACCTCCCCGTCGCCATCTTGGGCATGCAGAACTCACGCAAAGGAAAAGACGATGAAACGCAAATTTGCATTCGTTTTGGGAACGGCCCTGGCAACGGGCATGGCGCTGTCATTCAGCGGAGCGGTGTCGGCACAGGGGCACCAATCATCCGGCCAATCCGGAATGATGGGCGGCGGCATGATGAGCGGCGGCCAGATGGGTGGCGGCATGATGTCGATGCACCGGAACATGATGGGCGGCGGCATGATGGGGCCACATATGATGGGCACCGAGTTTCGGGCCCTGATGGATGCTGACGGGGACGGCAAGGCCGAGCCCGCCGAGGCACGTGCTCGGCTACAGGAACTTCTCGACGAGCATGACGAAAATGCTGACGGAACACTCAGCATCTCGGAATTCGAGGTTCTGCACAGTCGCCTGATCCGCGAAACGATGGTTGACCGATTCCAACATCTCGACAGCGATGGCGATGGCAACATCACCGCCGAAGAAATGGCGGCCCCCGTCAAGCGGATGGAGCACATGCAGAAGCGGATGGAGATGATGCGTCAATCATCCGGCAACTCCGGTCAGGGCATGGGGTCCGGCAGCATGATGCAAGGCGGTCAGGATCATCGCGAGAAGTGAGTCTCGTCGTCGCGACCGATATTGAATGGACTCCGGTCAGTCCGTCGTCGCCTTGCGTAAGCACGATGTGATCGCGCGGCAGATTGACGGCGGGCTACCGGAGGGGAGCTAAAACAGGCGGCAGGTGCGGAGCGGCACTGCCTGATCCGCCCTGTCACCAAACAGCGCAAGCACGCGGTACGGACCGAACTTTCGAACCCGAAGGTTCAGGACATCCCTGGAAGTGCGACCCGCTCCGCGAGGATTTGTTGCACAGATGCGTTGAAGGGATTCATGTTGCGAATCCAGCGTGATAGCTTGGTTGCATGAGCAGACCCAGATCTCCGAGCGACGAGACCAAGAATTGGCCAACCTACAATGAAGCGCTCAGGGCAGCGAACGACGGGACGCGTTTTGCCGCACGCGCGCACTCGGCTCTGCCGGGCACGATCAGTTTAGGCTCTTGCAGTAATGCGGCAGTGCAGCGCGCGCGGCGGGTTGGGCCTATCTGAATGTCGGCTCCCAGATCCTCCACACGTTCACCTTGCCATCGCAGCGAAAGCCCGGTAACCGCCGATTCTGTGGAAAAACTAAAGTTTGCGAGCGCAGAAATAGCCGATCCAAATCGGGCGCGCGCGCCTTTCCTGTCAGGCTTTGCGCATTTG
>NZ_JBAPKY010000043.1:0-31942 GCF_037083785.1 Roseovarius sp. D22-M7 | reverse complement strand
GTCGCGACACGCTACGACCGATGCCCGAAGGTCTTCCTCTCAGCAATCGCACTCGCCGCAACCGTCATCTACTGGCTATGAGTCCAGACCCTAAGTGGCTGCGAGAATCGGAAACGAAACCCACGGTCAGAGCGCCGCTTTCGGCCGTAAGTTTCCGGCAATTACTGAATGGACATCTTACTAATGATTACGACGCTTACCAAACAGACAATCTAACACACAGTTTCCGCATGCAGCGTCCTATAAGTAGAATGATCGCCCGGCCCGGCCGCAATCCCGGCACGCGGTCATTGCCAAGTGCGCGCGATTCCCCCTAGAAGACCGCGACCGCCACCCCTGAATGAAGGCCTTGCCGATGCCCGACGCTGCACCGTTTCTCTCCAGCTATCACCGGGTCGAGGAAGGCTGGATCGACTATAACGGGCACATGAACATGGGCTATTACACGGTCCTGTTCGACCGCTGCGCCGATGAAGCCTTCGCCGAGATGGGCTTTGGCCCCGATTACGCGGCGGCGCGCAACCTGACGACCTTCAGCGCCGAGTTCCACATCCGGTACCTCCGCGAGGTCAAGCTGGGCGACCGAGTGTACAGCACGTTCCACCTGCTCGATCACGACGCGAAGCGCTTCCACTCGTTCCAGGAACTCTACCACGAGGATGGCTGGCTGGCGGCGACCGGCGAGGGGCTGACGCTGCATGTCGACCTGTCCGGGCCGCGCGTCGCCCCGATGCCAGAGGACGTGCAAGCCCGCGTCGCACGGATGGCACAGGCCCATGCCACGCTGCCGACGCCCGATGGCGTCGGGCGCAGGATCGGGATCTCGCGCAAGGGCTGAGGCTCAGACCGGCTTGGCCTCCGGTCGCGGCGCCAGAACGCCAAGCGGTTTGCGCACCTTCTCGCGCAGGCCCGGACCGCCCGGGGCCTGTACCCGCTTTGTCGCCTCCACGATAAGGACCCCGCCGGCCATCGCCAGCGTCAGGCGCGCCCCAAGCCGTTCCCACACCCCGGCTGTCTTGCGCCAGAACGGTCTGTCCGAGGGCGGCTGAAACAGGCAGGTCACATGCCGCTCGGGCAGGAATTCGTGGTCTTTCAACTGCGTTTCGAGCTGCGTCTGCGTGTAGGGCCGGCCGAACCCGAACGGCGTGCGATCCGACCGCGACCACAGCCCGGCCCGGTTCGGCACGATGAACAGCGCCGACCCCCCTGGCCCTAGGACACGGTAGCATTCGTTCAGAAGCGCCCCGGGACGTTCCGAGGTCTCCAATCCGTGCACCACCAGCAGCTTGTCCACATGACCGGTTTCGATCGGCCACATCGTCTCTTCGCACAGCACCGAGATGTTGGGCTTGCCTTGCGGCCAGCCGATCACGCCCTGCGGCCCGGGCATAAGCCCCACCGCCCGGCGCGACTCCGCAAGATAGGGGCGCAGGAACGGCACCGCAAAGCCGAATCCGGCCACCGTCTGCCCGTGAGCCTCCGGCCAGAACTCGGCAATCTGCCCGCGCAGCGTTTTCTGCACCGCGCGCCCCAGCTCGCTGCGGTAATAGAAATTTCGCAGGTCCTGTACGTCCAGATGCATTGCGGAAGAACCCGTTATCGGTCAACGTCGGGGTATTAGCACCATCTGCCGAGTTGGAAAATCCCATGACCCTGCAAATCGTGACCGTTCCCTGCCTGTCGGACAATTACGCCTTTCTCGCGCATGATCCAGCGACCGGCGACACTGCGGTGATCGACGTGCCCGAGGCCGGCCCCATCCTCTCTGCGCTGACGGAAAAGGGCTGGACGCTTTCGGACGTGCTGTTGACGCATCATCACGGCGACCACGTCGACGGCCTGTCAGAGCTTCTGGCGCAAGCCCCGGCACGGGTCGTGGGGGCGGCCGCCGATGCGCACCGCCTGCCCGCCCTCGATGCCGCGCTGAAGCCCGGCGACACGGTGCGAATCGGCGAGGAAGAGGGCGAGGTGATCGATGTCTCCGGGCACACGGTCGGGCATGTCGCCTTCCACTTCCCGCAAAGCCGTGTCGCCTTCACCGCCGACAGCCTGATGGCGCTTGGCTGTGGTCGGGTCTTCGAGGGCAGCATGCCGCAGATGCACGAAAGCCTCTGCAAGCTGGCCGCGCTGCCGCCCGACACGACCATATATTCGGGGCACGAATATACCCTGAAGAACGCGAAATTCGCGTTGACCGTTGATCCGGACAATCCGAAGCTTAAATCGAGAGTCGAGGAGGTGGAAAGGTTGCGCAGAGCGGGCCAACCGACCGTTCCCTCCAGACTTGACGACGAGCTTGCCACCAATCCGTTCCTGCGCGCGACCGATCCGGATATCCAGGCGACCCTCGGGATGGTCGGTGCCGATCCGGATGCTGTGTTCGCGGAGATACGCGCGAGGAAGGACCGTTTCTGAGGCGTGTGTGTCGGAAATGTCAGGCGGCTGCTTGAAAAGCTGGCCAGTTTGACGAAAAAATCCTTGAAGCGTGGTCGGTATCGACCAAACTTTAAGACTATGAGGCCAAGGATAGGGGCAGTCCGCCCCGTCCAAGATCAGAAGGAGCACCACCGTGCCTTCATTTTCGAACACTCTCGAACAGGCGATCCACGCGGCTCTGGCCCTGGCCAACGCGCGGCGGCACGAATTCGCGACGCTGGAGCATCTTCTGCTTGCCCTGGTTGACGAACCGGATGCATCCCGTGTGCTCAAGGCGTGCAGCGTCGAGACCGAGGAATTGCGCACCACGCTGGTGGAATTCATCGACAACGATCTCGCCAATCTCGTGACGGATATCGACGGGTCCGAGGCGGTGCCGACCGCCGCCTTCCAGAGGGTGATCCAGCGCGCCGCGATCCATGTGCAATCCTCGGGTCGCACCGAGGTGACGGGCGCCAACGTGCTTGTCGCGATCTTTGCCGAGCGCGAATCGAACGCCGCCTATTTCCTGCAGGAACAGGACATGACGCGCTACGATGCGGTGAATTTCATCGCCCATGGCGTGGCCAAGGACCCGGCCTTCGGGGAATCGCGCCCGGTGACCGGGGCGACGGACATGGAGGACGACGGCACGTCCAAGCACGCGGAATCCGACGCGGTAGAGGCCGGAGACTCGGCACTCGCCAAGTACTGCGTGGATCTCAACGAAAAGTCGCGCACGGGCGATGTCGATCCGCTGATCGGGCGCGAAAGCGAGGTTGAGCGCTGCATCCAGGTTCTTTGCCGCCGGCGTAAGAACAACCCCATCCTCGTCGGCGATCCCGGCGTCGGCAAGACGGCCATCGCCGAGGGTCTGGCGCTCAAGATCGTCAAGGGCGCCACGCCCAAGGTGCTGGCGCGCACCACGATCTATTCGCTCGACATGGGGGCATTGCTTGCCGGGACGCGCTATCGCGGCGATTTCGAGGAGCGTCTCAAGGCGGTCATGAACGAGCTTGAGAAGCATCCCGACGCGGTGCTCTTCATCGACGAGATCCACACCGTGATCGGCGCCGGCGCGACATCCGGTGGCGCGATGGACGCGTCCAACCTACTCAAGCCCGCGCTGCAGGGCGGCAAGCTGCGCTGCATGGGGTCGACCACCTACAAGGAGTATCGCCAGCACTTCGAGAAGGATCGCGCCCTGTCGCGCCGGTTCCAGAAGATCGACGTGATCGAGCCGACGGTCGAGGACACGGTCAAGATCCTCAACGGCCTCAAGCCGTATTTCGAGGATCATCACAGCGTCAAGTTCACCAACGACGCGATCCGCAGCGCCGTGGACCTCTCTGCGCGTTACATCAATGACCGCAAGCTGCCCGACAAGGCCATTGACGTGATCGACGAGGCCGGCGCGGCGCAGCATCTCGTGGCGGCGTCCAAGCGGCGCAAGTCGATTGGCGTGAAGGAAATCGAGAACGTGATCGCCAAGATCGCGCGGATCCCGCCCAAGCACGTCTCGAAAAACGATGCTGAGGTGTTGCGCGATCTCGAGGGCACGCTGAAACGTGCGGTCTTCGGTCAGGATGCCGCGATCAGCGCGCTCAGCTCGGCGATCAAGCTGGCACGGGCTGGCCTGCGAGAGCCCGAGAAACCGATCGGCAACTACCTCTTCACCGGGCCGACGGGTGTCGGCAAGACGGAGGTGGCCAACCAGCTCGCCAGCACCCTCGGGGTCGAAATGCTGCGCTTCGACATGTCGGAATACATGGAAAAGCACGCCGTCAGCCGCCTGATCGGGGCGCCGCCCGGCTATGTCGGCTTCGATCAGGGTGGCCTTCTGACCGACGGCGTCGACCAGCACCCGCACAGCGTGTTGCTGCTGGACGAGATCGAGAAGGCGCATCCGGACGTGTTCAACATCCTGTTGCAGGTGATGGATCATGGCACGCTGACCGATCACAATGGCCGCAACGTGGATTTCCGCAACGTCATCCTGATCATGACGTCGAACGCCGGCGCGACCGAGCTTGCGAAATCCGCAGTCGGCTTCAACCGCGACAGCCGCGAGGGCGAGGACACCGCGGCGATCGAGCGGACCTTCACGCCGGAATTCCGCAACCGTCTGGACGCGGTGATCTCGTTCGGGCCGCTGCCGAAGTCGGTGATCCTGAAAGTGGTCGAGAAATTCGTTCTGCAACTCGAAGCGCAGCTTCTCGATCGCGACGTGACCATCGAACTGACCGACCCGGCGGCCGAATGGCTGGCTGAAAAGGGCTATGACGACAAGATGGGCGCCCGCCCGCTTGGCCGGGTCATCCAGGAGCACATCAAGAAACCGCTGGCCGAGGAGTTGCTCTTCGGCAAGCTGTCCAAGGGCGGCTTGGTCAGGGTCGGCGTCAAGGATGACAAGATCGACCTCGAGATCGAGGGCCCGTCCAACCGCCGCCTGTCCGGCAAGAAGAAGCCCCCACTCCTGACCGCCGAATAAGCGCGGCCAGGGCGGTAATCCGAACCTTCAGCGCGGCGGCCCATCTCGGCCGCCGCGTCTGTTTTGAAATGGCCGCGACATCACACCCAAGGTGACTCGTCCTCGTATCTCGGCGTCGCCCAAGATTTTTGAACCGTTCAAGACGCTGCGACACGCTCGGTACGATCCGCGGAGTTGGCTGCATGGCCGCTGATTTACAACATTTACGGGCTTGGAAAGGTGGAGCTCCGGGTCGCCAGCGAGCCGGCGGTCGTCATCGGTGACATTTCGGTAGGGCCGGGATGCGGAAACCAGCTTGAACCGAAGCAGGACCGCGATGACCAAGCCCGTGATGGACTTCCGAGATCTCGTGGAGAGTGAGGGGCAAGCGCCAGCGCCCCGAACGCCGACGCCGATCTGCTGCGTGGGATGATCGGTTTGGCCGCGGAGCGGCTGACAGGGCTGGACGGGTGCGCCAAGACCGGCTGCCGGCTCGCACGAGAACACCTCGGGGCGGAATGCGCAGCGCACCGTCTACCGCGATCGCGACTGGCAGACGCGTGCCGGCACTGCCGAGCTGCGCATTCCCAGGCTTCGGACCGGCAGCTGCGTCGCGTCCTTTCTCGAGCCCCGGCGTGCGACCGAGACGGCGCTGACCGCGGTCGTTCACGAAGCTCCCATCCATGGTCTCCCGGCCCGCGCGATGGATGACGGCATCCGGGCCAAGGGTGTAACCGGCATATCCGGAAGGCGGGTCCGCCGGCCATTCGAGCAACGCGACAAGCGTGTCGAGGCCGTCTCACCCGCCCGATCAACGTCGAGACCGCACTGGCGTGGTGTGGCCGATCGGGTCCGCGGCAAGATCCGGGAGCCGGCCTTATGGATGGCGCTGGAAACGCTGGCCCCAAGTCTGCCATGATGCCCAATCGCCCTTCGGCGGGCCGGAGGCGGTGCGGGCCTACCTCAGCCGGTATACCCCCCGCGTCGCCATCTGCAACACCCGCCTGGTCCGCGCGGATGCCCATACCGTTGCCTTCCGCTGGACGGATTGCCGCATCAAGTCCGAGCGACCGCTCGAGAGTCATGCGGTTGTCCACGTCCGAGTTCGTTCTTGTCGCTTTCCGACCCACATCCTGCCACACGGCTTTCGCCGCATCTGGCCCTGTGGCCTGGTGGTTAGCGCCATGCGCAAGGCCAACATCATAAGGATCCGCGCGTTGCTCCGCGTCCAGCAGCCTGGAACAGCCCGCATGACATATCGCCCGTCATCCGTTGCGAAACAGCACCGGCTACACGCCGCAGACCCGGTCCGAACGGCGTGTGCTCTCATCTTTGCCGCGCGGCCCGAGACGGCAAAAACTCAAGAACGCATGGCCTGGTCAGGATCATCGACCGGGGTCTCGACCGACCCGGCGCCTGCCGCGCCATCGACTACGCCCCGGGTGACGCCCCCTCCGACCGTCCGCGCAGTTTCACCATGCCTAGGCCCAAGACCCCCCATGGCGTCCTCCTCCCGAGGTTTGCCGGCGCGGGCCGCCCACGCCGCGCCGAGGCCCGCATCGTAAAACCTTCAGGAATGACGGCTGCGACGCTCAGCTCGTCTAGTTCCGCAAGCAGCCAATCGGCGTCGAGTGCCTTGTCTGCTAGCAGCGCATCGAATGACGCGCTCGCGATCGGCGGAGCGACCTCTTTCATGTCGTGGGCTTGCCCCGGCAAAAGCAGAAAATCGGACAGGTTCCCAAGCGCGTCGACCAGCGCCAGATCCTGGTGGTCAGACCGCCGCCCGATCGTCCGATGGCCTGGGCCTGCGTCTTTCTCATGGACCGGCGGCCTTCAGGTGAACCTTGACGGTGCTGCCATCGACAAGCGCGTGCTCGAAATCCTGTAACCCGCGCAACGATCTGAAAAGGCGTTCCAACACGCGATCCGCTGCTCCTCTGCGAAAGCGTCGGAACACGCTGTTCCCGTTGCCGGACACCGAGGGAAGACCGCGCCATGGCGACCCTGTCCGCCAGAGGACAGCTACCGGAAACAAGCGATCATCCCTGCCGGTCTCGCCATATTTCGGTCTGGGGGAACGGCTTGGGTCATGGAGATCCTTGGGCCCGGATCAGGCCGCCGGACGCGGGGTGCGACGCCAATCACGTCTTTCATTCGACGCCGGTTTCGGACTATTGTCGCGGCATCGCGGAGAGGCTGGCCGCATCAGAAAAGAATTCCGCAAAGGAATGCAAGCGGCCCGACGATATTGAGGCTCAGGACGGCTTGGAGGCTGGACACATGAAATCACGTTTTGCAGTTGGATTTGCACTTGCATTGGCGGGCTTCGGCGCGACCGGTGCCGCGGCGCAGGAGACGAGCACCAACCAGGTCGCATCGGACACCGCATGGAGCGTGTTCGAGGATACCGATCCGCGCGAATGCTGGGCGGTCTCGGCGCCGACCGAAACGGTGAACACCCGTGACGGGCGCGTCGTCGCGGTGCGGCGCGGCGATATCCTGCTGATGACCTTCTTCCGGCCCAATGCCGATGTGCAGGGCCAGATCACCTTTACCGGCGGCTATCCCTTCGCCGAAGGATCCACGGTCAACATGGAGATCGGCGGAACCGAGTTCGAGCTTTTCACCGAAGGCGAATGGGCCTGGCCCGCCAGCACCGATGACGACGCGCGGATCCTCGCCGCGATGAAAGGCGGCGCCGAGGCCGTGCTGACCGCGCGGTCGTCGCGCGGCACGCAGACCAAGGACACGTTCTCGCTGTTCGGGTATACGGCGGCGGTGGAAGAGGCGGAAAAGCGCTGCGACTGAGCGGCGCGACATCGGCCATGTGACCGGGCGGCGGGCCCGACGGTGCCGCTGCCTTTCATGTCATCGCCGCAGCACCTTGTCCTCGGGCCACGTCAGTTCGGTGCTGAGGCGGATGGTGCGGGTTTCGCCCGCGGGCAGGTCCATCTCCCACCTCAGGATACCGCGCTCGCCATCGACATCCTGCTGGTCGGGGGCTGGATCGGCCTGCCAAGTGATCGCGAGCGCGTCCTGCTCGGAGACCGGCACCCGGTCGATCAGCCGCAGCGGCCAGTCCTCGTCTGTCAGGTTCTCGACCTCGATCAGGACGGTTTCGCCAAGACGACTGGATCTGCGGATCAGCCCCTGGTCGCCTTCGCCGCGGTCCTGAACCTGGCGGCTGAGGCGGATCCCCTCGATCCGGCCGAAGGCCAGTTCGGCCTCTGCCCCTGCGGCGATCAGCGCGAGCTCGCGCTGCCCGACAAAGGTCCCGTCGAGAAAGAACCGCGCCTCGGGCGTGGGCAAGAGAACCTCGCGCGTGTCGTTGGTGAACCGTGCCGCGACATAGGCAGTTTCATCCACCAGCGGCACGGCCTTCGCGGCGATATCAGCCTCCGCCTCGATCGTTCCGAGCATCAGCCGCACGCGATCCGCCCCGCTCGCCACGTCGACGGGGGAGGGGTAGTCGTAAGTCACTGAAAGGCCGTCGAAACGCGACGTTGCCACCTCGGCGCTGTCGGCCATCGGGACGGCGCGCGACAGGCGAGGCGCGGCCCCTTCGGCGTTCATCGGGCGGATGTCATCGGGATCGCCGATGCGCGGGATCCACGGCCGGATCCGCCCCGGTTCGGTCTGCCCCGACGGGCGCAGGGTCGAGAGCGTCAGCGCCACGTCGCGCCAGTTCTCGCCGGTGGACTGCTGCACGAACGCGCCCCGCTCGATCCGCAGCGTGCCGGTCGCTCGGGCGAGATGCAGATCGTAAAGCGGCTGCCACCCCGCGTCCGAGATCGTGTAGGTGACGGTCATGCGCCCGTCGATCCGGCTTTGGGCCGTCACCGCGACGCTGAGCATTGCGCGCTCCATCTCCTCGGGCACCAGCGCTTCGACAGCCTGGCGCGCGTCCTTCAACGCCTCGACCTGGTCCTCGAGCCCGCGTTCGGCGGCATCGGCGCGGCGCGTGGCCTCTGCGGCGTCCTGAAGTGCCGCGAGCGATTCGGCGCCGATCATCTCCACCAGCGCGCGCAAGTCTTCGACCCCGAGGGCACTCATGCCGTCGTCGCCCCCGATCCGGTCGAGGAAAGCGGCGCGGGCGCGGGCCGCCTCGGCCTGCAGACGGATATCCTCGACCTCGGCGCGGGCATCGCGCAGCGCGTCCTCAAGCCGCGTGACCTCGGCGCGGGCGGCCTGCAACTCCGGGTTTTCGGCGATGTCGCGGGGCGGGACGTAATCCGTGCGGGTGGTGATCCCGCCCATTCGCGCGCCGTCCAGCGTGACTCGCGCCGAGGCCAGCGGCGTGCCGCGCGGCAGATCCGCGAGGATCAACTCATGCTCACCGGCGGGGGCGGTGAACGGCACTTCGCGGGTCACGGTGGCGCCATCGGGGTACAGCGTGACCGCGGTCACCCGGCTCGACAGCGCGATGTCCTCGGAAACGGCGGGCCCGGCGCAGATCAGAAGCGGCAGGACGAGAGAACGCATGCAGAGATACTCCGAACTGGTGATGCGGCGCGACGGGTCGTCATCGCCCGTCCCGAGGCCACACCGCGCATGATGGCAAACCCTAGGCGATGCCACTACGCGCCGCAAGACGGGGCCGAGCGCACGGTCCGGTAACGCCCAGGCAACCGCGCGGCACGATCCTGCGCTGCGGGTGATCCGGCAGCACGCCCACCCGCAAAACAGGAGGTGAGATCATGAGAGGCCTTGGCGTCTTGTACGTGCTTTTGGGTGGGTCGGCGATCTGCGCGGGGCTGGCTGTCTTCGGCCATATCGCAGGCTGGCCGAACTGGGCGCTCGGCCTTCTTTGGCTGCTGGCGCTGCCGGCCCTATGGGGCGTCGTTGGCATGATCGCCGGGCTGACAAGCCCTCGCAGGTAACGGACCTCAAAGCATCGTGTCGTCCACCGGCAGATCGACCCCCTCTAGGTTGGCGGGCGGCGCATCGGGCCGGCTGGGAGACGCGTATCGGCGTTTCGTGCTGACATGCAGCCGTTCGTTCAGGCCGCCGGCGCCGATCTTTCGGTCCCGCGGCAGGCCCGTCAGGGGGGTGCGATAGATGAAGGTCATCGAATCGCGGATCTCCCCGAACCAGTTCGGATCGATGCGTCGCGCGAGATAGTCCTGGTTGAACACCAAACCCGTCGTCTGGGCATGCGCGATCATCCAGTCGAGCGCGCGATCCGACAGGCCGGCATCCGCGTAGCCGCCGCCGATATTGTTGTGCACACCCGGAAACCAGGCCTGCACGACGCTTTCGGTCGCCTCGCTCTTCTCGCCGCGCCACAGGGTCGGCTCGAACGGGGCGCGGCGTTCGTGGATGGCGACCGCATGGAAGGCATGGCGCACATTGGCCCCGAGGCTGACGTCATGGAAGCTGTGCTGACGGCGAAAGAAATCCCCGATCGGCCCGAGCGTCGGCAGGCCGAGCGCGCCCACGGTATCCCAGACGCCGATGAAATGCACCGCGCCGGGCTTGCAATCATGGGCCTGCCGGAAGGCGGCGGCGCGGTCGCGGCGCGCGCTTTCGTCTGGATCGCGGTAGATGCGGGCGGCCTCGATGGCGAGGGTGTCGGCGTCATCGGGGCGGTCGGGGATGCCACACAGGCCCAGCATGCCGGCGAGGCTGCGCACGGTAAAGGCGCCGCGGCTGAAGCCGACGAGGTAGAGCCGGTCCTCGGGACGGTGGTGGCGCAGGATCCACGCATAGGCGTCGCGCATGTTCTTGAACAGGCCGCGGCCCGCGATCCCGCCGCGAAACTTGTTCCACCATTGGTCGGTGCCGACGCCGGTATCGTAATATTTCAATTGCTTGGGGTCTTCGTTGTCCTCGTCGATGGCGCGGACGAACTTGACGACGTTGGTGGGCACGTTGCGGCCGCGATCCATCTGGTCGGGCTTGCTCCAGGTGCCGTCGGCGGCCACGACGAGATTGCGCATGTGTCACCTCCCACGGATGGCCCATGATGGCACGGCTTGGGCGGATCCGGAAAAGTTTTCTTTGACAGCCGCGAAAATTCTGCCATCGTGCCAATGAGTTCAACAAACGAAAGGAGGTGGTCCAGTGTCTATAGAGGTGTTGGAGCAAGGTGTCGGGACAGTTCGGGAGGGCCGCGTCTAGGGCAGCCCCGCGGCGCGAGCCGCCCGGATTGGTGCGCCTGACCGGCACGCCTCCGCGACTTCTGAGGGGCCGTTCCCGACCGGGGACGGCCCTTTTCAGTGCGTGTCGTGTGGTGTTCATTGTGTGCAGGATGTACATGGCGTACGCGAAAAACGTACGCAGCCAGCGGCCCCGAGGCGAAGATGCTGAGAATAACCGACCGGATCACCATCGAGGACTGGGAGCTGACCGAGCAGTTCACCCGCGCCTCGGGCCCCGGCGGGCAGAACGTGAACAAGGTGTCGAGCGCGGTCGAACTTCGGTTCGAGGCCGCACGCTCGCCCAACCTGCCCGGGCCGGTGAAGGCCCGGCTGCGGCGGCTGGCGGGGCGGCGCTGGACGACCGAGGGCGCGGTGGTGATCCAGTGCGACGAGACCCGCAGCCAGCCCCGCAACCGCGAGATCGCCCGCGACCGGCTGGCCGCGCTGGTCAAGCAGGCAACCGTCAAGCCCAAACCCCGCATCCCCACCCGCCCCACACTGGGGGCCAAGAGGCGGCGGCTGAAAGCCAAGAAGGTCCGCGGCGAGGTCAAGGCCCTGCGCGGGCGGGTTGACGGGGAGGAGTGAGCGAGTAAGAGCTACGCGTTTCTCACTATGGTTCGTCGGGCGCACCTGCCCACGTCTTCGCCGCGAATGAGCAAGGGCCGGTCATTGTGCGGCCATTGCTATCGCTCTTTGACTACGGCATGAACTTCTGCCGTGCGTGAGCGGTAATAGGTTTTTGCTGTTTGGTTGGTTGTGCCCAACCAACCGGCAATGAGATACAGATGATCAGGAGACACCTAAAATGGGCGCATTAGTTTGAACAAATTTGACGTAAAAGTAGATGCGTGGCTTGAAAAAGACCCGAATTGGACAGAAAGGCTGAGGAACAGTGTTCTTTACTGGTGGTTCAATAAGCTACCGAGAGAACTGCGTTTTTTTGGCATCACACACTTCATAACGAGATTTGCCTTACTTGCTTCAGCGCCAGCTTTGGCGTTTTTTGTTTATGAGCGCGTCACTGGACTCCAAGCCTCAATGGCAACGGGAGCACTCTTTATGTTGTTTTCTTTAAGCAGTTTTCTTGACAAATGGTCACAGCACAAGAGTAACACCGTTGAACAGGCAACCTCTGAGGCGTGGGTTCGGATCGGGGACTTAGTAACCTCCGTGAAGTCGTCTGCAACGCCTGCCGCAGATAGGGACCCCACCGTGATCGCCGCATTAGGCGTTATTGAAGCGTACGCGAGGCAGATTACGAAGTCGCCAAAGGGGTCAATTTCTGTTAGTCTTGCGCTATACGATGGGAAGAGTACAACCACCATGAAGATCAGGCATCGAAACCCTGGCAACGAACGACCGACCAATCGCAAACTTAAGAACCTCGAAAGGGTTTTGGGGCATGTTGCGTGTCAAGCAGGGCCGGAACCAAGGGTTGTTCCCGACCTGAAGGCGTTTGGGAAAGATGCGTTCTTCAGCCCCACTCAACAAAAATGCAACTATCGCTCACTTGTTATACTACCCATCACAGCGCTTGGAAATGGACAGATAAAAGGTTTTGTCTCAGTAGATTGCGAGCGACCACATGCTTTCCATGGACACATTGCTGAGGAGCTGGTGGTCACAACTGAACCAATAATCAACCACATAGAAGAGCAATATTAGGGAGACGGACATGGAAGGCGATCTCAAAAGATCAGGCGCGCGTGACGTGACAACCAAATATAGTTCAAAATCCAGCCGAGCGTCGCGCCTATATCACCTTCAGAAGGAAGCCAGAAAGATCCGGGAGGAGCACGCTGCCGGGAAAATTTCGGCTGAAGAAGCAGCCGAGAGGATAAGAAACCTCTCCTCGTCTTCCACCGGGATTTTCTTCCATACCCCCATAACCAAGGTGTCTGCTTGATGAGGCCAACAAACCTTCTTCTATAGCGTGTCGCGGTTAATTTCCCTCAGCCTGCTGTACTGGAGAAGTTGTAACCTTCCTTGTACTCCGCGCTGTCCTAAGGCTCGGTGGTCTCGACATAATGGTCCTGCGCAGCGGTCACCGCCAACGGCGAGAGCGTAGGCAACCCGCCCAGAGCATCACCATCGCATGTCCGCGGGCAGGCGATCCGACGGGTTTTCAGGGCACTTTATCCCGGCCGCCCCGCAAAAGCCCAAATCGGTGCGCCAGCGTCACCAAATCGCATGCCCGGGGGGCGGACATGCGATGGCGCTGCGGCCTTCGGCCGCGTATCGCGCCGGGGGTGTAGCGCAGGTGGTCGCCTGAATTGACGCGCCAACTTCGACAGATCGCCTGTCCGTCACGCCGGAGGCGTGCCGATATGATCCGGCGCACCTCTGGTGCGACGGGCTGACAGGCGATGGCGCTGCGGCCTGCGGCCGCGTATCGCGCCGGGGCTGTAGCCCGGGCGGTCGCCTGAATTAACGCGCCGGCTATGACAAATCGCCTGTCCGTCACGCCGGAAGCGTGCCGATATGATCCGGCGCACCTCTGGTGCGACGGGCGGAGATGCGGGTGGCGCTGCGGCGCGGCGCGCCGCGTATCGCGCCGGGGCTTAGCCCTAGTCTTTGCGCCAAGGCGGCGCGCGGGACTCAGGTCCGGGGCGGGTCCTGGTCTGCCTCCTCGGACTCGGCGGTCTCGACATACCAGTCCTGCGCGGCGGCGACGGCGACGGGCGAGGCGGTCGGGGTGACGCCGAGATAGGCGCCGGTCTCGTCCACAGGCACGGAAGGCCGCCGCGTCATGCGCCAGCCTGCGTAGAGCACGGTCGCCGCGAAGGTGGCCGACAGGAAGACCCAGAAGCCCTCGGGCCCGATCATGTCCATCATCTGGCCCACGGCGAGCGGGCCGAAGATCGCGCCCACGCCGTAGACGAAGACCAGCCCGCCGGAGGCGGCGGCCATGTCCTCTACCTCGAGGAAATCGTTGGTATAGGCGATCAGCAGCGAGTAGAGCGGCAGCGCCATCCCCCCCATGATGAAGCCCAGCACCAGCAGCGTCCGGAAGTCGACGCCGAGGAACGCGCCCACCCCGGTGCTGAGCGCGCCCACCAGCGACACGCCGAGGATCAGCCAGCGGCGGTCCATCCGGTCCGACAGCCAGCCGATCGGCACCTGCAGCACCATCGAGCCGGTGAAGATCGCCGCGATGAACCCGCTGATCTGGGCCACGCTGAGCCCCGCCTCGGCGCCGTAGACCGAGGCCATGCCGAACTGCGCCGCGAAGACCCCGCCCAGAAGCAGCATCGCCACGAAGGCCAGCGGCGAGCTGTGATAGAGCCGCAGCAGCGTCATCGGCTTGTCGGTCTCGAAGGCCGGGGTGGGCGTGGCCGATAGCAGGATCGGCGCGAAGGACAGCGACACGAGGATCGACGGGATCACGAAGAGGAAGAACCCCGATGCGTCGCCGAGGTTCATCAGACCCTGCGCCGCGATCATCCCCGAGGTCTGGGCGATCATGTAGGCCGACAGGATCTTGCCGCGGGTGGTGTTGTCGGCGGCGTTGTTGAGCCAGCTTTCGGCGGTGACGTAGACGCCCGACAGGCAGAAGCCGAGGATCACGCGGATCACTGTCCAGCTATAGGGATCGGTCAGCACCGGGAAGGCGATCAGCCCCGCCGAGATGAAGCTGCCGAGCGCCGCGAAGACGCGCACATGCCCGACGCGGCGGATCAGGTCGGGCGTCGTCCGGCTGCCCACCAGGAAGCCGAGGAAATAGGCCGAGGTGATGAGCGAGAGTTGCAGCGTGCCGAATCCCTCGATCCCGCCGCGCACGCCCATCAGCGTGGCCTGCATGCCGTTGCCGATCATGATCAGCGTCATGCCCAGCAACAGCGCCCAGACCCCGCCCAGAACCTTGAACATCGCCGCTTATCCTCTTGAGAGCGCCGTGCGGCGCGACCGGTACCACATAGCAGTCGCGCTACGCCTCCGCCGCATCGGCGTCAAACGGCAAATGCGTGGCGCGTGGCGGTGCCGCCCCCTCTGGCCCTTTGGCCGCGAGACAGGTAGACGCGGGCTGGATTACAGCGCGGACAAGGGCGGACAGGCACGATGGCACGTCATCTGATCACCTCGGCAATTCCCTACATCAACGGGATCAAGCATCTCGGCAACCTGGTGGGCAGCCAGCTTCCGGCGGATCTGTTCGCGCGCTACTGCCGGGCGCGCGGCGACGAGGTTCTGTTTCTGTGTGCCACCGACGAGCATGGCACCCCCGCCGAGCTGGCCGCCGCCAAGGCCGGCAAGCCGGTGGCCGAATACTGCGCCGAGATGCACGGCGTGCAGGCCGAGCTGTCGCGCGGGTTCCGCCTCAGCTTCGATCATTTCGGGCGCTCGTCGAGCCCGCAGAACTGCCGCCTGACGCAAGACCTTGCGGTGAAGCTGCATGCCGCCGGGCTGATCGAGGAGGTGACCGAGAGCCAGGTCTATTCCAATGCCGACCAGCGCTTTCTGCCCGACCGCTATATCGAGGGCACCTGCCCCAATTGCGGCTACGAGAAGGCGCGCGGCGACCAGTGCGAGAATTGCACCATCCAGCTCGACCCCGTCGACCTGGTCGAGCCGCGCAGCGCGATTTCCGGGTCCACCGATCTGGAGGTGCGCGAGACCAAGCACCTGTTCCTGCGCCAGTCGACCATGCGCAAGACGCTGGAAGAGTGGATCGATTCCAAGTTCGGCTGGCCGGTGCTGACCACCTCGATCGCCAAGAAATGGCTGAACGACGGCGACGGGCTGCGCGATCGCGGGATCACCCGCGATCTCGACTGGGGCATCCCGGTGCAGTTCGAGGGCGCGCCGTGGTCGGGCATGGACGGCAAGGTGTTCTATGTCTGGTTCGATGCGCCGATAGAGTACATCGCCTGCGGGGCCGAATGGGCCGAGGCCGAGGGGCTGGAGGACGCCGCGTGGCAGCGCTGGTGGCGCACCGACATGGGCGCAGACGACGTGCGCTACACCCAGTTCATGGGCAAGGACAACGTGCCGTTCCACACCCTGTCCTTCCCGGCCACGCTGATGGGGTCGGGCGAGCCGTGGAAGCTGGTGGATTACATCAAGTCGTTCAACTACCTCAATTACGATGGCGGCCAGTTCAGCACCAGCCAGGGGCGCGGCGTGTTCATGGACCAGGCGCTGGAGATCCTGCCCCCCGATTACTGGCGCTGGTGGCTTCTCAGCCATGCGCCCGAGAACGCCGATGCCGAATTCACCTGGGAAAACTTCCAGGCGAGCGTGAACAAGGATCTGGCCGACGTTCTGGGCAATTTCGTCAGCCGGGTGACCAAGTTCTGCCGCGCGAAATTCGGCGAGGAGGTGCCGGGCGGCGTGGACTACGGCCCGCCCGAACAGGCGCTGCTCGACCGGCTGTCGTCGCGCATCGACACCTATGAGGGGCACATGGACGCGATGGAGATCCGCAAATCCGCCGCCGCCCTGCGCGCCATCTGGGTCGAGGGCAACGAGTACCTGCAGGAGGCGGCCCCGTGGTCGACGGTCAAGGAGGATCCCGAGCAGGCGGCGATGCAGATCCGGCTGGGGCTGAACCTGATCCGGCTTTACGCGGTGCTCTCGAAACCCTTCATCCCGGATGCCAGTGCCGAGATGCTGCGGGCGCTGAACACGGGTGACGACGCCTGGCCCTACGATCTGCCCGCCGCGCTGGACGCGCTGAAGCCCGGTCACGCCTTCGAGGTGCCCGAGGTGCTGTTCGCCAAGATCACCGATGCGGCGCGCGAGGACTGGCAGGCGCGGTTTTCGGGTGTGCGGGAGTAAGCGGCGCGACGCGACGCAGCGCCATTGCGTGTCCGCGGGCAGTCGAACTGAACGTTATTCAGTGCACTTTATCGTCGCCGATCCGCAAAAGCTCCAATCGATGCGCCAGCGTCACCAAATCGCCTGTCCGGGGGGCGGACACGCGATGGCGCTGCGGCCTTCGGCCGCGTATCGCGCCGGGGATGTCGCACAATTTCGGCATTTGACAGATCCCTAGGGTTTCGCGGTATCGGTCTGCGCGTCGTTTTCCGCGATCCATGTCGGGTGAAAGCGCCCGGCGGGCGACAGGGTGAAGATCTCGGCGCCGTTCGCCGTCACCCCGATGGAGTGCTCGAACTGCGCCGAGAGCGACTTGTCGCGGGTCACCGCCGTCCAGTCGTCGCCCAGCACCTTGGTTTCCGGGCGACCCAGATTGACCATCGGCTCTATCGTGAAGAACATGCCTTCCTCGAGCACCGCGCCGCTGCCCGCGCGCCCGTAATGCAGCACGTTGGGCGGCGCGTGGAACACCCGGCCCAGCCCGTGGCCGCAGAAATCGCGCACCACCGACATGCGCTGGCTTTCGACATAGGTCTGGATCGCGTGGCCGATATCGCCGAAGGTGTTACCGGGGCGCACGGCCTCTATCCCGGTCATCAGCGCGTCATGGGTGACCTCGATCAGCCGCTCGGCCTTGCGCCCGAGCTTGCCGGCCACGTACATCCGGCTGGTATCGCCGAACCAGCCATCGACGATCACCGTGACATCCACGTTCAGGATGTCGCCGTCCTTCAGCACCTTGTCGCCGGGTATGCCGTGGCAGACCACGTGATTGACGCTGATGCAGCTGGCATGGCGGTAGCCCTTGTAGCCGATGGTCGCCGATTTGGCGCCGGCCTCGGTCACCATGTCCTCGATCATCTTGTCGATGGCGCCGGTGGTCTGGCCCACGAAGACGTGATCGGCGATCTCGTCGAGGATCGTCGCGGCGAGCCGTCCGGCCGCGTGCATGCCGGCGAAATCCGCCTCGGAATGGATGCGGATGCCTTCGCGCGTGGTGCGCCCGCGGTGTTTCTCGTTCACAACTGGCCTCGTGTCGTCGTCCGTCTGCCGCGTAGTTAAGCGGTTTCTTGCAAAAGTACCAGAGGGGGCGGTCGATGTGCCGCGATGCCTCAGCCTCCCAGCAAGGCCGGCACGATGGTCACGATCCCCGGCAGAAACCACAGGATCGCCAGCCCGACCACCTGGATCGCGACGAAGGGCAGCACCCCCGCATAGATATGCGCCGTGGTCACCGAGGGCGGCGCCACGCCGCGCAGGTAGAACAGGGCGAATCCGAAGGGCGGGGTCAGGAACGAGGTCTGCAGGTTCACCGCGATCATGATCGTCACCCATTTCGGGTCGAACCCGCCGCCATAGATCACCGGGCCGACGATGGGGATCACGATGTAGATGATCTCGAGGAAATCGAGGACGAAGCCGAGGATGAAGAGCACCAGCATCACCACGAGGAAGACCTTCACCTCGTTGTCGAAGCTTTGCAGGAAGTCCTGGATGTATTCCTCGCCGCCAAAGCTGATGACCACGAGGTTCAGGATCTGGCTGCCGATCAGGATGGTGAAGACCATGCTGGTGACCTTGGCGGTCTCGCGCACCACCGGCGTCAGCACGCCCCCGGTGTAAAGCACCCAACACGCGAAGATCAGGCCGAAAAGCGCCGCGAGAAAGGCGGCATAGGCGACAAGGAACGCCACCCAGTTCACGAAGCCGGCGGTTTCGGTGCCGATGCGCAGATCGAAATTGACGCCGACGAGGATGCAGACCACGACCGACAGCGCCGCCATCAGGATGACCTTCGGCGAGCGGTCCTGGTCACGCAGCTTGCGGTAGGCGGCCAGCATGATCGCGCCGCCCGCGCCGAGCGCCGCGGCGGGTGTCGGGTTGGTGATGCCGCCGAGGATCGAGCCCAGCACCGCCACGATCAGCACCAGCGGCGGAAAGACCACGCGCAGCAATTCGTTGCGGGCCAATCGCGGGGCGGCATGGGCCACGCCGTAAAGCGCGAGACCCAAGGGCACGGCCAGCAGCACCACCGTCAGACCGGGCGAGGCCGCGGGGCCGATCAGCAGCACGTCGACCAGCAGCCCCAGCACGACCCCGAGACCGCCGATCAGCAGCGGCACGGGGCTGGCCGAGGGCGAGACCCCGCGCGCGACCGCCAGCACCAGCCCCAGCACCGCCATCAACACGGCCACGCCGGTGCCGATGGGCGCGGCATCCGCGGCCTTCTGCGCGCGCAGTTCCGCGATACGCTCGGGGCCGAGGCGTTCGCTTTCCTCGACCCCGCCGGAGTCGTCGATGGCCCGTTGTTCGGCCATGGCTTGGTCCCAGGCCGATTGCCCGTGCAACTCGATCATCGACTGGCGGCAGTCCTCGCCGACATTGGTGCGCAGCGACGCCGTGTCGCCACGGTCGGTGAAGCTGTCGACCGACAGGTCCTGCGAGCCGACCACGCCGAGCGACGACAGCGCCACGAGGCCGGCGATCAGCGCCACCGGGACGCCGAGACACCAGGTGAAGCGTTCGCCGCGGGTCACGGGTTCGCCCTCGTCATGCGCGCCGAACCGCACCGCGGGGGCCTTGGCGGGGTTCACCAGCGCATAGCCGAAGGCGTAGAGCGCGTAGAGCAGCGCCAGAAGCACCCCGGGCAGAAGCGCTGCCTGAAAGAGCGTGCCGACCGACACGACCGCCGGTTCGCCCAGATAGGTCAGCGCGTCCGAACAGCCGGCGGCCTGCGCGCGCTTTTCCTGTGCTGTGGAATAGAGATCGCCGGCCAGCGTGCCCAGAAGCACGATCACGATCGAGGGCGGGATGATCTGCCCCAGCGTGCCCGAGGCCGAGATCACCCCGGTCGCCAGTTGCGGCGAATAGCCTGCGCGCAGCATGGTGGGCAGCGACAGCACCCCCATGGTCACCACCGTCGCGCCGACGATGCCCGTCGAGGCCGCGAGGAACGCGCCCACGACGACCACCGACACCGCAAGCCCCCCCGGCAGCGGCCCGAAGACCCGCGCCATGGTGGTCAGCAGATCCTCGGCGATCTTCGAGCGTTCCAGCGTGATCCCCATCATCACGAACATCAGCACCGCCAGCAGCGTCTCGATCGAGGTGCCGGCGAGCACGCGCTCGTTGATGCGGTTGGCGATGAAGGAAAGGTTCCGGTCGAGCGCCATTTCCCAGCCGCGTTCGAACACCGGCTGGGCGATGCGCGGCAGGTCCGGGTATCGGAAAACGGAGATCGCGTCGGGCCGCGTCCCGCTGGCGACCAGCGCGTCGAAGGCGCCGCTGCGTGTGTCGATCGCCTGGTGCACCAGCAGCCCCGCGCTATCGAGCGCGGCGATGATCGCGAAGGACAGAACGCCCGCCCCGCCGATGGCGAATGCCACGGGGAAACCCGACAGGATGCCGCCGAAGAGGCACAGGAAGACGATGATCAGGCCGATCTCGACGCCGTCAAGTCCGAAGAGCATGGGGGCTTTTCCTTACTGCGCGGCGTCGGAACCCTGCCGGGCGGCGCCGGGCGGGTCGCGGTCGAGATGCTTGTCCGTGCTGGCCGCCCCCTCGCGCCATTCCAGCCAGGACCGCCAGAAGACCGCGCAGGCCTGCAGGACGATCATGCCGGCGAAGACCACCATCAGCACCTTGAAGAGGAAATAGGCGTTGAAGCCGTTGGGGCTGAAACTGATCGTCTCGACATTCCAGCGCAGCGCGCGCGCTTTCATCAGCAGCCGGTCGAGCGTTTCCGAGGCCGAGGGGTTGGGCGTGATCAGGTGCCGCCACATGAAGAACCAGCCATAGACCCAGATCAGCACCGCCATCGGCATCATGAACAGCAGGCTTCCCATCATGTCCACCGCCTTGCGCGTGCGGTGGCGCGCCCGCGCGTAAAAGAGATCGACGCGCACATGACTGCCCTGCACTAAGGTCCAGGCGCAGCACAGGGCCACGACGATGGCGTTGTAGAGCTTGAGCTCTTCGGACCACCAGCTGATGTCGAATTGCAGCGGGATACCGATCCCCAGCACGATCTCGGATCGCGCAAAGATGCGCTGGATGAAGATGATGACGATCTGCTGGATCACCATGATCAGCCCCGCCCAGGCGGCGACGCGGCCGACGGTGTTGGCGAACCCCTCGAGGCCGCGCACGCAGCCCCAGAGGAATCCCGGCTTCCAGATGCCGACAGCGGTGATCGCGAGAAACAGTGTGAAGAGCACGAAGAAAAGCTCTGTCGAGGCGCCGTAATAGACCACGCGCGAGATCGCCTGCGGATCCGACCAGTCGAGCCACCGCGCCGGATGGGCAAGCGCGTAGCCGAGGTTGTAGACTGCCATGCCGATATTCTGGACAAGCGACAGCAGCCCGCCACCGAGGGCGGCGACGAAATCGATCAGGCCGGGGCCGCTGTCGTTGTCCATGGCGCTCTCCTGCACCCGGGCCGTGTCGCAAGGTGCTGCGCCGCAACCGGGGCGCATGTGACACGGGCCCCGCCGCTGATGGGGCGGGGCCCGCGGTCAGTATGGTGTCAGATGCCGACCACGCGGTTGCGCTGACGGGTGAACTCGCCTTCGGAACGGCTGCCCCAGGCCGCCGATTTGCGCAAGCTGTCCATGTAGCTATCGTGGCATTTGCGGTAGATCTCGTCATCCATCGGCTCCTGCACGACCTCTTGCGAGGCGGCGCCGAAGGCGTCCCAGACGCTGTCGGGGAATTCCCTGACGTTCACCCCGCCCGATTGCAGGCGTTGCAGCGCCGCCGCGTTGTTGGCCATGAAGAGAGACATCGTCCAGATGTTGGTGGACTGCGCGGCGTGGGCGACGATCGCCTTGTGCGCCGGCGACAGGCTTTCATACACTTGCAGATTGAGGGTCAGGTTGAGGTTCGGCCCGGGCTCGTGGAAGCCGGCGGGGTAGTAGATGTCGGTGATCTCCTGAAAGCCGGCCTTCTCGTCGGCCCAGGGGCCGATCCACTCGGTCCCGTCGAGCGCGCCCGACGACAGCGCCTGGTAGACCTCTGATCCCGGCAGGTTCTGCACCGATGCGCCCAGCTTGCCCAACACCTGGCCACCCTGCCCCGGCATGCGGAAGCGCAGGCCCTGGAAATCCTCGGGGCTGTTGATTTCTTTGTTGAACCAGCCGCCCGATTGCGGGCCGGTATTGCCCGTCGGAAAGCATTTCAGCCCGAAGATGGGGTAAAGCTCGTCGGCCAGTTCGCGCCCGCCGGCGTGGTGGAACCAGTTGTTGTACTCCTGGAAGGTCATGCCGAAGGGGACCTGGCTGAAGAACGACAGCGCCGGGTGCTGGCCCATGAAGTAGTAGTCGACCGAATGGTACATGTCCGCCTGCCCCGACGAGACCGCGTCGAACGCCTCGAACGCGCCGACAAGCTCTCCGGCCGCTTTCAGGTCAACCGTCAGGGTGCCGTCGGACATCTCGGTGATCGCGTCGGCGCAGAACTGCGCGCTGTCATGCACCCCGGCGAGGCCGCGCCCCCAGGTGGTGACCATNCGTCGGACATCTCGGTGATCGCGTCGGCGCAGAACTGCGCGCTGTCATGCACCCCGGCGAGGCCGCGCCCCCAGGTGGTGACCATGGTCAGCGTGCGGCGGCCCTGCGCATGGGCCGGCGCCGCCAGCGACGTGGCCGCGGCGGCCGAGCCGCCAAGGCCTGCATGTCTCAGAAAGGAACGACGGTCCATAAGGTTTTCCTCCGCTTGTTTTCACCGGGCGCCGCCCCTCCCTGTGGACGGCTCCCGCGATCATTCGACCGGAGTAGACTGTAACCGCAGCCATGGCCCGTGCAAGGGCCGATCGCCGCGACCCCTGCCCGGCCCGCGGGATTCGCCGCGACCCCGGCGTCGCGGACCTGTCCTGTCCCGTGCGGGGCGATTTGCGCAATAAATGAAAAGATACCCCGTGGTGCGGCGACATTTTATCCGCCAATTCGGCTTGACGCCCCGTGTGGCGGGATTTAGATAGCCGGAAGAATATATGGAGCCGATGATGGACACGCTGGTAGTAAACGCAGGTATCGCGCGCATGGGCCGGTAACGGAGACCAGACCGGTTCCCCATGCGCCCCCGTCCCGGATCGGGGGCTTTTTTATGCGACACGACATGACGTCAGAACGGAGCACGCAAGACATGACACGTCAGATGACCGGAGCGAAAATGGTGGTTCAGGCCCTCAAGGACCAGGGCGTGGATGTCGTGTTCGGATATCCCGGCGGCGCCGTGCTGCCGATCTACGACGAGATCTTCCAGCAGGAGGGTATCCGCCATGTCCTCGTGCGGCACGAACAGGGCGCGGTGCATGCCGCCGAAGGCTACGCTCGTTCGACCGGGCGGCCGGGCGTGGTGCTGGTCACCTCGGGGCCCGGCGCCACCAACGCGGTGACCGGCCTGACCGATGCGCTGATGGACAGCATCCCGCTGGTCGTTCTGACGGGTCAGGTGCCGACGTTCATGATCGGCACCGATGCCTTCCAGGAGGCCGACACGGTGGGCATCACCCGCCCCTGCACCAAGCATAATTGGCTGGTCTCGGACACCAAGACGCTGGCCGACACGATGCACCAGGCGTTCCATGTCGCCACCTCGGGGCGGCCGGGGCCGGTGCTGGTCGACATCCCCAAGGATGTGCAATTCGCCAGCGCCGATTACACCCCGCCGCAAAAGGCGCGGACGCATCACTACCAGCCGCAGGTCAAGGGCGACATCGAGGGGATCACCGATCTCGCCGCCGCGATCGAGAAGGCCAGGCGCCCGATCTTCTATACCGGCGGCGGGGTGATCAATTCCGGCCCCGAGGCGAGCCGGCGGCTGCGCGCGCTTGTCGAGGCCACGGGCATTCCCGTCACCTCGACGCTGATGGGGCTGGGCGCCTACCCGGCCTCGGGCAAGAGCTGGCTGGGCATGCTGGGGATGCACGGCCTCTACGAGGCCAACATGGCGATGCATGACTGCGACCTGATGATCAACATCGGCGCGCGGTTCGACGACCGCATCACTGGGCGGCTGGACGCGTTCAGCCCCGGCAGCACCAAGGCACATATCGATATCGATCCGTCCTCGATCAACAAGGTCATCAAGACCGACATCCCCATCGTCGGCGACATCGCCAACGTGCTGGGCGACCTGCTGGAGGTCTGGAAGGCGCGCGGCGCCAAGACCAACCGCGAGGGGCTCGCCAAGTGGTGGTCGAAGATCGAGGAGTGGCGCCGCGTCGATTGCCTGAAGTTCAAGCAGTCCGGCCCGGTGATCCGGCCGCAATACGCGATGGAACGGCTCGAGGCGCTGACCAAGGGCGCCGATCGCTACATCTGCACCGAGGTCGGCCAGCACCAGATGTGGGCGGCGCAATATCTCGGCTTCGAGGACCCAAACCGCTGGATGACGTCGGGGGGTCTCGGGACCATGGGCTACGGTTTCCCGGCCTCGATCGGCGTGCAGATGGCGCATCCCGACGCGCTGGTGATCAACGTCGCCGGCGAGGCGTCGTGGCTGATGAACATGCAGGAGATGGGCACCGCGGTGCAGTACCGCTTGCCGGTCAAGCAGTTCATCCTCAACAACGAGCGTCTGGGCATGGTGCGGCAATGGCAGGAATTGCTGCATGGCGAGCGCTATTCGTCCTCGTGGTCCGAGGCGCTGCCGGATTTCGTGAAGCTGGCTGAGGCGTTCGGCGCCAAGGGCATCCTGTGCGAGGATCCCGCCGATCTCGACGAGGCGATCATGGAGATGCTCGCGCATGACGGGCCGGTGATCTTCGACTGCCTGGTCGAAAAGCACGAGAACTGCTTCCCGATGATCCCGTCGGGAGAGCCGCATAACAAGATGCTGCTGGGCGAGGCCAGCACCAAAGACGCAATCAAGGAAGGCGGCGCGGTGCTGGTGTGAGACCAGTGGCGGGCTCTCTGCCCCTCACACTCGCACGATACGCGGGGGGCTGTCTGCCCCCCACACCCCCCGAGAGTATTTCCGGAAAGATGAAACGAGGCCCCACAGGCCGCTGAGAGGAAACAGGTCCCATGTCCGCCCTGAAGATCAAGAAAGGCTCGTCCAAGCATTCGGCCTATAACCTGCGGCCGCAATTCTCGGACGTGCAGGAGACGCATACGCTGGCGGTGATCGTCGATAACGAGCCGGGGGTGCTGGCACGGGTGATCGGGCTGTTTTCCGGGCGCGGGTACAATATCGACAGCCTGACCGTGGCCGAGGTGGATCACACCGGCCATACCAGCCGGATCACCATCGTCACCACCGGCACGCCGCAGGTGATCGTGCAGATCAAGGCGCAACTGGGCCGCATCGTGCCGGTCCACGAGGTCCACGACCTGACCGTCGAGGGACCGAGCGTGCAGCGCGAGCTGGCGCTTCTGAAGGTCGAGGGCGAGGGCGACAAGCGCGTCGAGGCGCTGCGGCTGGCCGATATCTTTCGCGCCAACGCGGTGGACAGCACGCTGACGAGTTTCGTGTTCCAGATCACCGGCACGCCCGAGAAGGTCGACGCCTTCGCCGACCTGATGCGCCCGCTGGGGCTGTGCGAGATGGCGCGCACCGGGGTCGCCGCGCTGTCGCGCGGGGGGTAGAGCGCGCCGCGATTCATGTCGCCTTGAGGAAATTCGGGTCGCAAGCGGGTGCGCGGGCGGGCGCGCAGCGCGATATTCTTCGGGTCAGTCACAGACCCGGAGACCGCCCAGATGACCCAGCCGCTGACCGATCTCGACCAAGTCCGCGCCCCCACAGCGAGGGCGCATGGCCTGCCAAACGCACATTACATCGACCCCGCCATCTTCGAGGAGGAAAAGCACGCGCTGCTGTTCTCGCAATGGGCCGGGCTGGCCGTGGCCGCCGACGTGCCCGAGCCGGGAGATGCGAAGCCGCTGGAATTCATCGGGATGCCGCTGCTGCTGATCCGCGACCGCGAGGGCGTGGTGCGGGTCTTTCAGAACATCTGCCGGCATCGCGGCATGATCCTTGTGGATGCGCCGCGGCGGATCGAGGGGGCGATCCGCTGCCCATATCATTCGTGGTGCTATTCGACCAGGGGCGCGCTGGTCGCGACCCCGCATGTGGGCGGGCCGGGGCACAACACGCATGAGAGCATCCACCGCGAGGATCTGGGCCTTGTGGAGGTGCGCAGCCATGTCTGGCGCGATATCGTCTGGATCAACGTCTCGGGCGACGCGCCCGCCTTCGAGGAGGCGATGGCCGGGCTGATGGCCCGTTGGCGCGATTTCGACCTGCCGGTCTATCATGGCGGCCATGAGAGCCGCTTCACGCTGGAGGTGGCGACCAACTGGAAGCTGGCGGTCGAGAACTATTGCGAGAGCTACCACCTGCCCTGGGTGCATCCCGGCCTCAACAGCTATTCGCGGCTGGAGGATCATTACCACATCGAGGCGCCGGACGCCTTTTCCGGGCAGGGCACCATGGTCTACCGCCAGATTACCAACGAACACGCCGAGACCTTTCCCGATTTCGACGATGTCGGCGCGAAATGGAACGAGCAGGCCGAGTATATCGCCGCCTATCCCAACGTGTTGCTGGGGGTGCACCGCGATCACGCCTTCGCCATCATCCTGGAACCGAAGGGCCCGGAGCGAACGGTCGAGCATGTGCACCTGTATTATTCCGTGCCGGGCACCGACGAGGGTCTGCGCATGCGCAACGCGCAGCTCTGGAAGTCGGTTTTCGAGGAGGACATCTTCGTGGTCGAGGGGATGCAGCGCGGCCGGCATGCGAGCGGATTCGATGGCGGCCGGTTCTCGCCGGTGATGGACAGCCCCACGCATTGCTTTCACGACTGGGTCGCGGGCCGGATCGAGGCGCATCGCGCCCTGCACGGCGCCCCGGCGCGGGCGGCGGAATGACCGATCTCGACACGCGGATGATCGCTGCGCACGAGACCGGCGACCGGGCCGCGCTGATCCGGCTGTACGCCGAGGCTGCCGATCGGGTGAACGATCTCGACGCGTCGTGCTTTTTCCTGACCCACGCCTATGTCTTCGCGCTGGAGGCGGGCGCGGTCGAGGCCGCACCGCTTCATGCCCGCCTGAAGGCGCGGGGCCGCGAGGCCTAGACCTCCGACATCGCCGGCTCCCGCGCCCTCCGTGAGCCGCGTTCCGGCCATGGGACGCGAAGCACCGCCGTACAGAGCGTGTTTTCGCCGATACTCTGGCGGCTCACGCCTGCAAGGCTTACGTCCGAAACCGTACCATGGCTAAGATGACCCTTGCATCGATGGCGTGGGCTGTCGAGATTAACACTCGGGGTGTCTGCCGCGCCGCGCGCCACCACGGCAAGCCGGCGGACCGCGATGGGGGTCGGGAGCATGGAATATCTCATTTACAAAAGCATGGCGTTGGTCACCCCCGGCTCTGCCGCATGTCGCGATATCGTCACCGTGTCGCAGCGCAACAATGCCGGCCTTGGCCTGACAGGATTCCTGCATGCCGAGGACGGGCTGTTCATCCAGTATCTCGAAGGCCCGCCCAAGCCGCTTTGGGCGTTGTACGAGCGTCTGCATGGCGACGACCGTCACCGCGACCTGGTCCTTCTGGGCCACGGGGCGCCGAGGCGGCGCAGGTTCGGCGACTGGCGCCTGGGCTATTCGGAGGCCGGCGTGCTGTCCTTCGCCGACTTCCTCGAGGAAGTGTCGATGCCCGGCGCGGTAGAGCCCACCCCGCCCGCGGACGCGATCATGTTCCTGATGGCGGCGAGCATTCGGCTGGATCTCGGGATCGCGGAGCCGCCGCAGCACGCGTGGCGGTGACGGCGGCGGCGGGCCCCGGCGCGTTGCCTTGCCGGCTCGTCCGGCTTATCCTGCAACTGCGTGCCGGCCACGGGCCGGCGAGAGGTCAAGACGCGCGCCCCGACACCGGAGGGGCGGCAACCCGACAGGAGGTACCATGCGACTGACATCGATCCTTTTCGCGCCGCTCTTGCTGGCCGTGCCCGCGATGGCCGAGGACGTGCCCTACGAGGTGGATGGCGACGCCTTCACCGGCTACCGCGCCAGTGCCGAGGAGCCGAAGGGGCTGGTGCTGATCGTGCATGACTGGGACGGTCTGACCGAGTACGAGCGGCAGCGCGCCGACATGCTGGCCGAGATGGGCTATGACGCCTTCGCGGTGGATATCTTCGGCGACGACACGCCGACCGACACCGTCGATCACCGGCGCGCGGCGATGGGCGCGCTGTTCGGCGACCGCGAGCGGATGCGCGCCCTGCTCGACGCGGGCGCCGAGGCCGCCCTGTCGGGATCGGAGGCCGAGCGGATGGTGGTCATGGGCTATTGCTTCGGCGGGGCCGCGACCCTCGAGATGGCGCGCAATGACGTCGTCGATGCGGTGGCGGGCTACGCCACCTTCCATGGCGGGCTGTCGACGCCCGAGGGCCAGGGCTATGACGGCGACGAGCCGCCATTGCTGATCATGCATGGCGGGGCCGACACCTCGATCACGCTGGACGACGTCGCGACGCTGGGGGCCGAGATGGAAGAGGCCGGCACGACCTACCGGATCGAGATCTATTCCGGCGCGCCGCATGCCTTCACCGTCTTCGACGGCGACCGCTACGACGAACGCGCCGATGCCGAAAGCTGGAGCGCCTTCACCGCGTTCCTCGAGCAGCGTCTGGCAAAGTGAGGCCGCGCCACCGCGGTCTGGCAAAACAATCCCAACGATTCGAGACATCTGTTGCGCGGAAATGTCCCCGCCGCGTATAGTTCCCTTCGACCTGTCCCGGTGTCACCCGCTCGCGGGGGCACTTTCATTTCCGGACCGGGTGGACAGAACGAATTCGGATGAGGGCAGAGCAGGTGTCGCGACCAGATGACAGCCCAGCCGTGCCGCGCTGGCTGGACGAGCTTCGCCCCGGCGGCTCGGGCGAGGGCTTCGTCGACAAGGGCGTACGCCACAGCCTGATGCTGCTGCGGCGCCCGTCCACCCGGATGCTGGTCACCTTCGACAACCTCTCGAACGTGGGCGACACCGACGTGATGCGCGAGCCGTGGGGCTTTCGCTTTGCGCAGGAGAACGGGCTGACCCATCTGGGCGTGATGGCGCATGTCGGCGACTGGTACCGCGACGCCGACCTAATCGCCCGGCTGACGCGGCTGCGCGACGGCGGCATCTTCGCGGAGTTCGACCGCGTGGTCTTTGCCGGCGTGTCGATGGGCGGCTACGCCGCGCTCGCCTTCGGGTCGCTGGTGCCCGGCGCGCATGTGATCGCCATCAACCCGCAGACCACGCTCGATCCCGATCTCGTCCCGTGGGAGACGCGCTACGAAAGCGGGCGCCGGCAGGACTGGACGCTTCCGCTGTCGGACGCCGCCGCGCTGACGGCGGATCTGGGCCGCGTGAACCTGTTCCACGACCCATATCACGCGCTTGACCAGAAACATGTCGACCGGCTGCGCGGCGACAATCTGCGGGTGTTCAACTGCCGGCATTCCAGCCACAAGACCGCCGTCTTCCTGCGCAAGATCGGCGCGCTGAAGCCGCTGATGCAGCACTGCATCTTCGACGAACTGACGCAGCCGGCCTTCCACCGTCTCTATCGCGCACGCCGTGACCTGCCGTGGTTCCGCGGCGCCGTGACCGACTATTTCGAACGTACCGGACGCGCCGAGGTCGCCGCGCGGTTCACCCGCGCCTTTCGCGCGCGGCTGGCGGCGCGTGACGCGCCGGCCGCGGCGACGCCCGCCCCCGGCGTCATCCGCGAGACCGCGCAGACCCCCGGTCCGGCGCGGATCTTGGCGACCGGGCGGGCGGGTGACGCAAGGGGCGCGCAAGGCTCCGGAAACCGGCTGATCGTGACGACGATGAAGAACGAAGGCCCCTTCATGCTGGAATGGGTGGCCTTCAACCGCGCCATCGGCTTTACCGATTTCCTGATCTACACCAACGATTGCGCCGACGGCACCGATGCGATCGCCGCACGGCTGGACGCGATGGGCATGGCCCAGCACCGCGAGAACGTGTTTCGCACCGGCGGCCGGCCGCAGGGCGCGGCGCTGAAGGCCGCCCGCAAGGAAGCGGTCTACCGGCAGGCACACTGGCTGATCTGCGCCGATTGCGACGAGTTCCTGAACATCCGCGTGGGTGACGGGCATCTCGACGATCTCTTTGCCGCCACCGGCGAGGTCGACGCGATCTCGGTGTGCTGGAAGCTGTTCGGCAATGGCGGGCACCTGCGCTACGCCGACGGCCTGGTCACCGAGCGGTTCGCGCATTGCTGCGGCGAGCACGAGTTCCCCAATTACCGCGCGCGCGGCATGAAGACGCTGGTGCGCAACACCGACCGGTTCGCCAAGCTGCGCATTCACCGACCGGCCTTTCACCTCGATCGCGGCGACGTGGCCTGGGTGGATGGCGGTGGCCGCCCGATGCCCGATCTCTATCTCGCCCAGGGCTGGAACGCGCATGCCGGGTTCACCCACGACCTGGCACGGATGCACCACTACGCTGTGCGGTCGGTCGAGAGCTTCCTGGTCAAGCGCGACCGCGGCCGGACCAACCATGTCGGCGACGACCAGGGCCTTGCCTACTGGGAGAGCATGAATTTCAACACCGCGCGCGACACCTCGCTGCATGCCCGCCTGCCCGCCCTGCGCCGCGAGATGGCGCGGCTGTTGCAGGACCCGGAACTGGCACGCCTGCACGCGGCCGCCTGCGACTGGCACCGCGCCCGGATCGCGTCGCTTCTGGCGCAGGACGGCTGGCCCGCCTTCCGCGACGAGATCGCGCGCCTCGGCGGGCTGCCGGATGCCGTCGCGCGGCCCGCGTGACGGGGACCGAGCCGCCCTTCGTGGTGGTGCATGGCGGCGTGCACAAGACCGCCACCAGCCATCTTCAGGCCATGCTGCACCGCAATGCCGGGCGATTGCGCAAGCGCGGCGTGCACTACATCCCCCACCGTGCCGCGCGCAAGGACTATACCTATCCCTGCCACCTCAACGGGTATCAGAAGCTGGGGCTGGGATTTCGCCGCAAGATGCCGGATGACGCACTGCAGGCGCAGGCGCGCGCCTTTTTCGAGGCGGTCGCGGCCGGGCCGGGCGAACGCATCATCCTGTCGGACGAGAACATGCCCGGCCATTGCGGTCAATGCGTGCGCAGTGGCGATCTCTACCAGCGGCGCGACACGCTGGTCCCGATCTTCGCGGGCCACATCGTCTATCCTGTTCACGAGGTGCATCTGGGCTTGCGCAACTACGCCGATTTCTTCGCCTCGGCCTATGTGGAATACCTGCGATCCGCGCGCGGTGCCGAGATCCTCGGCGAGGCGGCGATGAAACGCGCGGTGCTGGGCCGGATGCCGGGCTGGGACGGGCTGGTCGACGCGGTGCGCGCAAGCTTTCCCGACGCGCGGCTGATCCTCTGGCGGCACGAGGATTTCGCCGCGCTGGCGCAGCGGATCATCGGCAATCTCTGCGGGCCGGGCATCGACCCCGCGGAACTGGTCGCGCCGGCGCGGGTGCGCGGGCGGCCGTCGGCCTCGCACCGGGCGGTGCGCGAACTGCTGGCGGAGGTGGCGCGCGTGGGCGCCGAGGCGGCACTGGCGCGGCGCGTCGAGATCCAGGAGCGCTATCCGCGCGGCGATACCTGGCCCGGCTACGACCCCTGGACCGCCGACGAGCGCGCGCATCTGACCCGCCTTTACGCGCGCGACATCGCCGACCTCCGCGCCCGCGCGGATCTCGACTTCCTGTGTCCCGGCTGAAGCTCGGGGAGACCGCTTGAGCCGTTCGAAAAGCACGATATCGCAGATGATGACGGTCGGCCGCAGCTCTGCCAGGAGATCCGACAGGCGCACCGCCGCGACCGCGATCCGCGTCACCGTGCCGCCCTGCGGCGGGATCAGCGACGAGGACCAGAACGGCTCGGTCAGGTAGAACGGCATGGCTCCGCCCTCGGGCCAGGGCGCCACGTCCGATAGCGCCACCGCGTTGCGGATGCCGGCATCGGTCACGCCGTAGCAGGCATGGACGCGGCCGATATGGTGAAGGATTTTCGATGCGGGCGGTGTTGCAACGGTGCCTGTTGGCGCCTCCTCGGCCCGCGTTGGAAATCTTCCCAAGGTGGAAGCCGCGGTG
>NZ_JBAPKY010000042.1:0-32368 GCF_037083785.1 Roseovarius sp. D22-M7 | reverse complement strand
CCTCCACGGAGAAACTCCTTCCCTATTCCAAGACAGGGACGGATTCCCAGAAATCATAAGTCAGAAGAAGGTGGGCCCCAGATCGCGCTTACAGATCATTCACGTCGGGAGGCGACAAAAAGCCCATCCAGACCCCCCGATCGACCGTCGGCTGCAACGCCAGGACCCGCGGAACGGGACGGGGTGTTTCGTCTTCGGATCGGGCGATCTCACGAGGTCCACCAGTGCGAACGGACCAGAAATCCGGAACGTCCACGGTGAAAAGCGCCCGCCCCCCCTCGGTATAGCTGACCGGGGTCTGTGCGGCCGCCCCGGCGGTCGACATTGCGATCGCCACGATGATACGCAACATGATGGTGCCCATCGAGATGCCCTCCTCTCGGATAAAACCCTATTGATCAGGCATCCGCCCGCCGAACGCGCCGCATGGACGCCATCGGAATTTGCGGTCCTCTGTCGCTGCGGTCCCGCGGGTCGCGCCGTGTTCCGGGTCTCCCTTGGGCATCCGCTGCCAGCGGGCGTGTGCCTTGCCGGCGTATTTCACCGTGGGAACAGGAAGGTCATGCCCAGGCGGAAGGCGAGATCGTCGGGTCCGCCGGCCGGGCTCTCGGCCCAGTACCGAAGCCCCGCCTGAAGGCTCACGGGCTGGTCCCCGATGTTGACCAGGCGCGCCGCGATGAGGTTCACCGGCACCGCCCAGGAGTCGCTTTCCCAGTCGTAAACCGTTTCGGCACTCGCCGTGAGGGTGATCGCCGCAGGCGACGTGTAGGAAACGAACGGCTGGAGGAAGCTCTGGTTGACGTCACGGCGATCATCGTCACCGGCAAAGGACCAGACATGGTTGAACAGCGCACCATAGGTGAATGGCCCGTCCACGCGCAGCGCCGTCGCGGTCGGTCCCGCTGTCCATTTCTCGCTGCCGAGCGCATCATCCGTCGCCGTGGGCAGACCAAACGCGAGACCGGCGCCCCAGATCAGACCGCCGTTGCTGCCCGCGTCCCGAGGCGACAGAAAGAAGCTCTGCAACGTGTCGCCGAGGCCGGTCTGGTCCGTAGCCGGAACCACGTCCTCCTGCCAGATCACCGGCAGAATGGTCCGGCTGATGAGGTTCCAGTCCTCATTCAGGCGAAACGGATAAACGGGCTGGATGTTGAGTGTCGTGCGCGATCCGTCACCATCCGGCCCGAACCCCTCGTCATAGTTCAACTGAAAGGGAACAGAGATCAGATCGGCAATCGGGTTGGCCAGTTTCTGCGCCGTATCGGCATCCTGCGCCTGTGCCGAAGCAGGCGACAAAGCAAGACAAAGCCCGGCAACCAGCCGGTTGAGATGTATGGGCATTCAGGAGTTTCCTTTTCAAGATTTGCCGCGTCACCAGACCTTGGCGAGCGTAAGCCTTACGGTCTCACCTTCGGGCTGACCTGCTGGTGCGGATACGGTGGTTTCGTAGTTTACAAAGACGGTGGCGACAGAGGGTATACGCCACCCAAGGCCTGCCCCGAGGCTCAAGGTATCGGCCGCATTGTCCTGAGCCACGCCATCCAGACGGGTCTCGCCGCCCCAATTGTAATACGCATCGGCCGTCAGCCAGAAATCAGGGGTCAGATTCCGGCTCGCGTGCAGTTCTATCTGGTAAAGGGGATCCTGCTCCAGTGTTTCGGCGGTGCCGGGCGCGTCCGTATTGTCACCAAAGAAGCGGGCCGTGGTGTAGATTTCCAGCCAGGTCCAGCCCGCATCCGGCGTGTAGCTGTAATTGACCGTGGGCGCGAGGCTCCAGCGGTTGGAGCCGACATTAACAAGCGACTCCGGATCGTATGCGCCGGTCGGAAAGGTCGCCAACAGGTGAAACGACGAGAATGTTTCCGGGTCCCACGCGCCGAAGGCTTCCTTGCTCAGGGCCGGCGCGCCGAAAAGGTTGACCTCGGCCACAATCCCGACATCGCCGATCCCGGCGTCGCCGTCTCCGAAAGGTCCGGCGGCCACGTCGATGTCGGCATGCGGCAACACGAAGGAAAGCCCGCCGGTGCGCCCACCGATATCGAGAATTCTCGACAGGATCAGCGATTGCGAGGTGACATCGGTCGTGACGTCGGTAATTCCGAAATCGGCAGCACCATCTACTGGGGCCACGCTGTTCGAAAACCCGAGATTGTAAAAGGTGACCCAGGTATTCACCGGTGCGTTCAGATAGTCGCGCGCCTTTCCGCCAATAGCAGGCGAGGCGCACGAAATCATCGCTCCCATTACCAAGATATCACGAAACCCCGTGATGCCATTCAGACTGAGTGCTTTTATAAGGCAAGTCATTAATTTGTCCGAAACCGGAGGCTCGTGCGCGCAGGCGAATGCCCCGTCAAAGTGCGCGGGTCGGACCGCGGCTGAGGGGCCGGGCACCCCATCTGGTGCCCGGCTCTAACATCAGAGTTCGGGTTTCCAGGGCCCGTCCTCGTTTTCGGGCAGGCTGCGCGACATAGGCGGACCCATCGAATGCTCGGTGCCGTCGTCGTAGGTCCCTGTGAACATGATCATCTCGCAGAAACCGGTCGCCACGATCGGCCCGTCCGGCCCGCCTTCGCGGAGCTGGATCACGCCTTCGATATAGGGTCCGGCGAAACCGAGGCCCTCCTGCTCCGGAATGGTCGGCTCGTACCAGTAGGTGCCATGCGGCGTCTCGATCCGGCCATACCAGGGGTAGACGATGCCGGACTTCTCCGAGGTCCACATGCGCTCGGGGATAAGCTTGAAGGCCGGGCCGAAGGCGTAGCTCCGCTCGAAGGTCTCGCCGTCCATGTAGAAGTAGCGGTTCACGTTGTAATTCGGGTTCCGGAAGTCCTCGCCTTCGTAGTACTGGCGGAAGGTCATCAGGTCGCCGCTCTCCTCGAACCGGAACCAGGCCCAGAAATAGCGATACTGGTACGTGTTGCGGAAATTGCCCCACTGATGCTCGAACCAGCCGGTGCCCTCGAACCGGACCGTGCGGCCCGCCACTTCGAGTTCACCCGTCGTGGCCATGTCCGGCGCCGTGTAATAGAGGGTCAGGCCGTACATCGTTTCCGGGTTCTGGCGCTTCTGCGGATCGACCCCGATGCTTTCCAGACCCCAATAGGCCATCGGCGCATAGCCCGGCGCCTGGGCCGTCGCCGTCATCGACAGGTTGAACGGCTCGTTCCAGTCGTCCTTCACGGTGGTGTAGCCGCCAAACTCCCACGTCTCGGTGGCATGCGTGTAGGCCGTCGTGAAACCGCTCTTGCCGTCGTCGATCTCGTAGCGGAAGTGGAAGTCCTCCGCGTCCGGGCCCGAGCCTTCGGTGGTCATCGGCCCCGTGATGTAGAGCAGCGCGGTGTGGAATTCGCCGGTGTCGAGGTTGTGGAAGGCAAAGAGCACGTTGTTCAGCGGTCGGCCCTCTCTCTCAACCCAGCCCTGGTTGAGCGGCACCCAGAACACCGAGATGCGTTCGCCGGTGTCGAGGTCACGCCCGAGAGCCGTGATGTAATGCCACTCGTTGTAGTCGTTGGTCTGGTAGAATTCGCTGCCATGCCAGGCGTGATCGCGCGGCAAGGAATAAATCGCCTGTCCACTCGTCGTCTCGATGCCAGGGCCTTGCAGGGGGGGCTTGCCGGACTGTGCGCGCGCCGGGGCGGTGGTTGCTGCCATGGTGCCCGTGAAGGCTCCCGCGCCCAAAGCCAAGCCGGTGGCAGGCGCGGATTTCAGCAGGGCGCGACGGGTCATTTCGAATTCCGGACGCAAGTCCCGGCTTGTTTTGTCATCCATTACATCAGTCTCCAAGATTTTTGCGACGCAGGTACCCTTCAAGTACCCCGTATTGGTTCACCGCTGCGCGCGGCACATCGTTCTCGGCCGATGATGGGAAATGCCCGGAAGGCACTCTTCAGACCAGAACGCAACAGCGTGGCTGTCCATATTTGACGAATGATGAAGCTGTCTAATGCCATATTCATTCCCTGCGATGCAGAAGCATTATCGAATCTTGCGTTTATGTCGGTCGACCGATGGACGATCAGAGAACCTCGGCTGGCGCGCCGCGATATCCCGTGCCGTTATCGGCCGGTATGAGATTGCATAACCCGTTGCTCGAAATTAATGACAAGGCTTGGAATCCCAGTTATCGTAATCTTAACTTGATGGAAGAGTTTTATCTGCAACCATTTCTTTCTTCTGCTTCGAGGACAGGCGGCCGTCGAATATCAGGAAATATGCGCACGCCGTGACAGAGCCTCACCTTCACGCGGCTTCCGTTCAGATTTTTCGGAACAACACGCGTCATCTGATTTGAGGTCGGCATCAGCGTGCGCTGGTATCCAGCGCCCTGTTTGAAAAAGTCTGTACCATGACGATGACACGCTATTTCACACCCAATCAAAAGGTTGGGTTAAATTGAGTGATCTGTTGAAGCCAGATATAGTGAAATATTGCCAAGGCGCGCCCCGGAAACACGGGACGCGCCTTTCATGAGTTTCTAAGGATTTCTGATCAGGAACTCTGAAGTTCTCTGGTACATTTACGCGCCTCGAAAATGGCGTTGCGCACGTCTTTGAGGTTAACGGTAACCGTGTAAGGCGATTCCGGAAAAATGACCATCTCGTTTTGGCTCTCGAGGTCCAGACGGAGTTGCCTGTCATTTGTCACGACATAGCCGCCCTGGTAGCCACCTGACGCGCCGTGAACCAATTTTTTCACGCTACCGATATAGAGATTGCCGTTGATTGCTATCGCGACAGCTTCATCATTCTCTTCGACATCGGCGCCCTTCTTGAAAATACCGACATATCCATACTGGCTGTTCTTGGTGAAGCCCATCTGGACGAGGTAGCCTTCGTCGTCCGACCGCGAGATGAAACATGTTCCGCGGGTTTCGTTCGCACGCACGGTCCACTCGCCAGCGTCGCGATACTTACTGATCTCGTCGCTATTTACAGGCAGGACGTCCTCGGTCGCTGCGATAGCGGGTGTCGCGACCAAAAGCAGAGTGGCAACAAATGCCCGGTTGATCTTGTTCATCGTTCGGCTCCTATCCGAAAGTATAATGATGTCGTGTGCTGAGTGTCAGTGCCCCACAGCCCTAGATTACGCAACAGATTGCGTTGGCGTCTGCTGGCAATGTCCCCACGCGGACTGAGCTTGGAGTATTCGAGACATCTCGAGACTGTCTAATGCATTTTAAGCTCTGTGTGATGCGCCAAGGCTATCAGCATAGGGTGCAAGTGCAGACACGCAGATGCCAATGCAACTGATCACCATTTTTCGGAGTTAAATAAAGTATTGATCGCAGATGCTTAAGGCGATGAAAATACAGTTCAACCATACTCTGAAACGCGCAGCTTTGCGGCGTTCGTGTGGATGCGTCTGAATTGCAAAGACCGGTTCAGTATGTCACATTTTTCTCATGGAACCGATCCGTAGGGATCCGGCCCTACCTGTCAGGCAAAATGGAATAAGGTCCAATGCATTTCGTTTTCTGCGCTCTTCTCAATGGATTTGTCATGATGACCTCCGCCGTCCATGCTGCGAGCGTCTCTGGTACAGCACTTTATCTTGAACGCATTGCGGCACCGCCCGATGCGCGCTTTGTGGCCGTGCTGCAGGACACCTCGGTGGCCGATGCGCCCTCGATAGAACTTGGACGGGTCGAGAGGGAAAGGCCCGGCAACCCGCCCTACAGGTTCAAGATCCACTACGATGAGGAGGCAATCAAGCACAATCACACATACAGTGTGCGGGCATCGCTTTACTCGGACGAAGGGCGGTTGCTGTTCACCTCGGATACGCATGTGCCGGTCATTACGCGCGGCGCTCCGGAAGATGTCGAGATCGTGATGAAACACTTAGAGGGGCCCCGGGCATCGACCTCGTCATTCATCGGGGCGCATGGCTTGCGCCTCCCTGCGAGTTTTACCGGAATATTGCCTTGCGCAGATTGCGCGGGGATCGAACACCATCTCGATTTGTGGCCGGATCAGACCTATCACATGCGGCGAGTTTATCTTGGGGTGGACGACTGGCGCCATGGAGATCGCGGCTATGGGAATGATGAGCTGGGTCGCTGGTATGCCGATCCGGCGGAGGACAAGATCATTCTGTTCGGGGCATCCGAGATGCCGCTCCATTGGGAGGTGAAGGGCCCTGATCGCCTGCGCAAGATGGATATCCAGGGAAACCCGATCGAGTCGGAGCTTAATTACGATCTGACAAGCGATGGGCGCCTGGCGCAAACCGATCTCGAGGGGCTCTTTCTTATTGGCGAGATGTCCTACATGGCGGATGCCGCGAGGTTCAAGGAATGCGTTACCGGGCGCACCTATCCAATCGCGCAGGAGCAGGATTACCGCACCCTTGAACGTGCATACCTTGCTGACAGGGACAACCCGGGCGCACCGCTGACGGTGCATGTCGAGGGTAGCCTCGTGATGCGTCCCGCCATGGAAGGCCCGGACCGGCGCAGCCTCGTCGTGGATCGCTTCATCCAGACCCTGCCCGATGTGACCTGTGAACGCCAACGCGCCGATGCCGACCTTGTCAACACATACTGGCGGATTGACAGGTTGCAGGGTGAACCGGTCACGGCTGTGCCGAACCGGCGCGAACCGCATCTGGTGTTTCTGGACGAGCCAACCACCCGCGTCCGGGCAACGGTGGGATGCAACCGGCTGACCGGAACCTACGACCTCCGAAGCGACCGCCTCAGCTTTGCTTCCATCATGGCAACAGGTCAGGAATGCCCGGCGCCCCTCGACCGTCTCGAAGGCACCCTCGCCGAAACCCTCGACGCGGTCCATTCATATCGCACGACCGGCCAGACCATGGCCCTGCTCGACGGGGACGGCGAGGTTGTCGCCCTTCTCACGGCCGTCTATTTTCGGTGAGTAGGATCTCGCTCGCAGTCCTGCGGGTAACGGATTGCGGCACTCTACCTAGGTTCACTCAGGTGGACTTCGACGCGCGCGACATCATGAGGACCAATGGAAAGACCGTGATATACGTCATGAAACCGTATACCGCGGCAGGCGTGACATAAACCGGAAAGCCCGAAGGCTCACTCCAGAGCATTGCACCGACAGCGATTCCGAGGGCGCTGTTCTGCACGGCGATTTCAACGGTCAGGGCTATGCGGCGCGGCGGGGTAAGCCGGCCCAGCCAAGCAATTCCCATGCCCAGTGCAAACAGGGTGCAGGTCACCGCGAGAAGATGCCATCCGAGCAGGATCATACCCTCGTAAAGCACACCCATGCCTTCCGCGACGCCCCATCCCATGATGAGCAGGAAGACAGTGAGAGCGATACGAAATACGGACGTCTCATAGTGTTGTGCGAGGACCGGCGCAAAGAACCTCAGGGCCATGCCAAGCAGGATCGGCGCGGTGCCTATCAGCGCGACACGTACAGTAATTTCCTGGATTTCGGACGCATTCACCTCGGCTCCGACGAAATGGTTGGCAGCCAGCACCACGAGCGTCGGCATCGTCACGACGGAAACGACATTGGTGATCGCAGTCATGGACAAGGAAAGCGCCACGTCACCGCCGGCGATCCTCGTCAGGATGTTACTCATCGCGCCGCCCGGGCAAAGCGCAAGGATCATGATGCCAAGTGCAATCTCCCGCTCCGGCTGCAGCGACGTGAGAAAAACAAGCACAATCAACGGCACGAGGATCAACTGTGCCGCCACGCCCATCAGAAACGCCTTCGGCTCGCTAAAGGCGATTCGGAAGTCGTTGTGCGTCACGCCGAGGCCGATGGCAATCATGATGATGATCACCGCAACGGGAATGGCCATGTCGATGATGGTGTCCAAGTATCTGACCTTATGGTCTTTTGATGAAACCACTCTCTCTGAAGAGAACCGCGAACCACTGGCTTGGTACGCAAACATCCCGGAGATTACGTTTCACGAAATTTGTTTCTCGGGCCTCGAGCGCTGACCACCCAATTTCGCTGCCTGAATTCCTTTCAACGTACCATAACCGCATCACAGATACTGTATTATGCATTGGACGGCGCTCCAAGCATAAACGAAAAGCGGTGCGCCCGGTCCGGTCGCATGCGTTGCCGCGACACGTCTCTCGAGACGGCTGAAAGCGACCATCCGGGGCGGCGACAGCCTCATCTCGAAGAAATCCCTGAAACCGTTGAGGATTTGAAGACGGCATGACAACCCTTTTCGATTGCGCGATACGTTGGGCGTTTGCCTTGCTCCTTTGCCTGCTTACCCTGCTGATGCCCATGACAGGGCAGGCCCAGCCTTCGGATCCCGACGATGGCGCCGAAGACGCAGCGTCAGGGCCGCCCTATCCGGCCGGGCTTGACGATCCGGCGATCGGTTCCGACGAACTCCGGTTGCGGCTCCTGCCGCTGACGGTGGATGAGCTTGCACCGCTGGCAGAAGCCTGGCGCGGCAATGCCTCGGATGCCACGCAGGCGGTAGTCGAACAGACCCTGCAAATTCGCGAGGACGGCAGTTCGGCGACCGACGCGCAGAAAAAGGTTCGCAATGAGCTTGTGGAAAAGCGCAAGGCGGTATTCGACCGATACTCGGCTGTGGTGTCCAGTCTGGAGGCAAAGGGCGGCGACAAGGCGTTGGTCGAGCAACTGCGGACTTATCGCAGTGCGATAACGGTGGAAGAGACGGCGAACCTGACACCAACAGAGTTGGCGGACCAGGTGCTTGACTGGTTGGTCTCGCCGGGTGGTGGAATGCAACTTGCCCTGCGGGTCGGTATCATTCTGGCATCGCTTCTGGGGTTGCTGATCCTCGCGCGGCTCGTGCGACGCTGGGCGCGTCGGACCTTCGAGCGCGTTCCGAACCTGTCGCAACTGCTGCGCGGATTCCTGGCGATGGTGATCTACTGGCTGACGATCGCCATCGGTCTGATGGTCGTGCTGGCTGCTCTCGGTGTGAACATCACACCCTTCTTCGCGTTGGTCGGCGGTGCGTCGTTCATCATCGCGTTCGCGATGCAGGACACGCTGAGCAATCTGGCCGCCGGTCTGATGATAATGATCAACCACCCATTCGACGAGGGGGACTACGTGACCATCGCCGGCAAGGGTGGGACGGTCCGCAACGTGTCCGTGGTATCGACCACGATCGTGACTCCCGACAACCAAGTGATCATTATCCCCAATTCCAAGGTCTGGGGCGATGTCATTACCAATGTCACCGCTTCGGATACACGACGCATCGATATGGTCTTCGGAATCGGCTACGAGGATTCGATCGAAAAGGCACAGGAGGTTCTGGAACAGATTCTGTCCGATCACCCCAAGGTCCTGGACGACCCCGCGCCACTCATCCGGGTCAACGAGCTGGGTGAAAGTTCGGTCAACTTCATTGTTCGGCCTTGGGTGCGGGCCGAGGATTACTGGGAGGTTTATTGGGAATTGACGGCGAAGGTCAAGGAACGGTTCGACGCCAACGGCCTGACAATCCCCTTCCCGCAAACCGAACTGCGCATCAAGGGAGACGCGTACGGAAACATGTCGCCCGCCGTGAATCGCTAAGGCTCGAGGGCCGAAGATTCAGATCGATGAAGGTCTCCGAAAGCCAAGCCAGTAGGTGGAGGATCTTTTTAAATGTATGCGTTGAAAGAACGGATGTGTGGGCAGGCAGGGATGCCTCAGGTCTGCATCCCGTGGTAACACACTGTTAATACGGGGAAACGTCTTATATGTCCGCGACATTTGAGAGTGTGCTCATGCTGTCAACTTCCGTAATAAAGACCGTAAGACGACTTTTCTTGCTTCTCCCGCAGCGTCTTCAAGAAGCGCTCAAGGGCCTTGGACCGAGGCTGGTCACGTCGCCAGACAAGACCGTATTCCATCATCATCCAGGGTTCGGAGATGGGCAGGATGACGAGATCGCCGCGATCGACCTCATCTTGAATGAAAGCACTCGGGGCCGCGCTGATGGCGCGGCCATCGCGTACCGCCGACACCATGGCTGGGAAACTATCAACGCAAATCGCAGGCACGATGTCTCCGGTGACCGGATCGACCCGGCCCATCGCGCCGAGATTCTCGGGCAACAGCTCTCGCCACCGCCCCTGAATCAGGGTGGTCGCCCACGGAAATCGCATCACGTCGCGCCATTCGATGTCATCCTGTTGGGCGAGTGGATGCGCAGAAGAACAGAAAAAGAGAATCGACCCGCCACCGAGCATTTCCGTTTCCAGTTCCGGATATCCTTGAGCGCTACGGGTATCGGTGATGGCGAGCTCGCTCCGACGTTCGATCACATCTTCAAGACATGTGCGCCAATCCCGTATCAACATTTTCCCTGTGAACGCCCGGCTGGAACTGGCATTCGCAGCAAAACTTTCTAGTCCCACGGCTTCTGCTGCGTAGGGTCCAACAGATACCCGAAGCCCAAGTGTGGTTTCGTCTCGTTTATGCTCAATAGCCTGCAAGATATCTTCGAAACCATCGATGATCGCGTCGCATCGGTCAACTATGATCCTGGAATAGACGGTCGGCGAAACCGCAGTGCGACTGCGTTCGAAAAGTTCGATCCCGAGTCTCTGTTCGATGCTTGCCAATCTGCGGCTAAGAGCAGGCTGGCTCATACCAAGTGCCACTGCAGCACGTGCAAAGTTGCGATGGGCCTCCAAGGCCTTAACCAATTTCAAGTCTTGGATATTTTTCATCAAATTACGCCTAGAACCATCCATATTCAATATTCTGCATCAGACATTGTCAATAGAGCGCTGTCAAAAGCTCGGTTTGGCCTCAGAAAATGCCCTGCCGCAACACCCTGACACAACGATCAGGAACCGCCATAGGATGTTCGGATGGGCAGGCCGCACGATGCCCTGCGGTTGCCCCGAGTGAAGGACGCAGGCAATCACTTCACCTAGCTGGACAACCGTATCCACATGAGATTTTCAATCAATCTGCACCGAAAGAACGCGCGCCGCGCAGCTGCTCGTGACCCGGACCGAGCGCGCTGGTGTCTCGTATTCTGTATCCTCAAGGCGGATCACGTCCCCGGCCTCGAATTGTTGCACGTCACCCGAGCTTGACGCCACCACCAATTGACCGCAAAGCAGTACACATAATTGGCGTCGGCTGGAAAAGTCGCCCTTGCTAGTATAGCCTGGGGGGAGTTCCGAGAAGAAATAGCGTTTGCATGGTTTAGCAGACGACATTAGCACTGTTGCCGTCAAGAAATCGGCTTCGCCCGCGTGAAACTCCACCGGCTCAGAGCCGAATGTCGTTCCACCTTTGCTGTCGTTCAAGAACGTCGTGATCCACATTGTCAACCGAAGCCCACCTTTTCCATTGCCTGACCATGAACCACTAACGGCTATCAAGACTATTAGTACAATATTCTTTTTGACCGTGCAAATTTCTTAATTTCAACACCACTCGTCATGTAGCCACTTGCAACGCTTCAGTTACCATCAGTCCGGGAGGTTGTCCGATATACAGGCGCGGTCTTTTTGATATAGGAAGGCGAAGCCGGAAGCGCAGCCTCGCTGTTAGTGTCGCGATCCCGTCAACCTGATGCCGTTTTTTCCAGCCGCAATGCCATGACAACAAGCGCAACTCCGCTGCCCAAAAGCTCCAGTGACAGGATCATCCCCAGCTGGAGGCCCACACTCGAGAGTACCAGAAGGCCCAGCACGACCGACAGCGCGCCCGCCCCGATCACTGCCCAGAATAGCGGATCGGTCTGGCACCGTCGCCCGGTCCACAGTTTCGCCAGCCCGCCCACGATTAGCAGACCACCCAGAAGCCAGCGCAGGAGCGTACCATCACCGAACGGCCCCATCAGCAGCGACAGGCCCAGAAACAGCCCCGCCGCAGCGAAGAGCCCCGCTCCGGCACGCTCGCGCATTGCGCTCGATTTCCAGGCAGCGCGCCCCTGCAAGAGCCCCATCAGCACCAGCGCGATACCGGCGATCGTGGTCGAGGTGATCTGCGCGGCATTCGGGTTGATCAAGCCTAGCACACCGCCCACAAGGGCCACGCCGCCGGCCAGAAGCCACCAAAGCCAGTTTTTCATCGCCGTCTCCTCAGGTTGCCCGGTCGCGGGCCGCAAGGCCCAGCACGATCAGGGAAATTCCGTTCGAAACCAGCTCGACCGCCAGCAGGATACCCAGAACCACCGCCGCCGAAAACGGAAAACTTGTCAGGATCATCCCGCCCAGCAGGAGCGAGACGATCCCAGCCAGAATCAGTATGACCTTGAGCCCACCGGTCGGCATCCGCAAGGCGAAGACGATCCGCAGCACGCCAATGAACAGCATCAGCAGTGCCACCACCACGGTCAGTTGCAGTACGCCCTGCAACGGGTTGCTCACCAGATTGACGCCGATGGCGAGGATCGCCACGCCCAGAACCAGCGACAGGAGCCGCGAGCCCCAGCTGTCATCGGCAAAGATCGACAGCAACATCAGAACACCGATGGTGATGAACAGATAACCGGTCAAAAGCTCCACAGTCAGCGTCGCCGCCAACGGGTTGAGCAGAGCAATGATGCCACCCGAAAGCGACAGCGCGCCGATGGTCAGCATAAGGACGGAACTTTTCATGATCCATTTCCCCCAGATTGAAATTCCTCAGGCATCCGACGGCGCAGCGACCGCATCGGGGCGATCGAGACGCAGCCGGTCGCTCAGCCAGACCAGCAGCCGCTCTGTCAGCGACAGCGTCGCGTACTCCTCCATGATCTGCCGCGCCAGAGCGGGATCGTTGGTGATGATCCCGTCGACCCCCATCGAGATCATCCGCGCCATGGCGCGCGGATCGTCCACCGTCCAGACAAAGACCCGCTTGTCCGTCGCATGCGCGCGGCGCACAAGCTGCCTCGAAATCTGCCCGGTATTGACCGCGAGGAAGTCCGCGTCGAGCGCGCCGAGATTGCCGATCGCCCGCGCCGCGAGGATGCCCACCGGCCAGTCGGGACGCAGCCGGCGGACCTTGGCCACGCCCGCGCGTTTGAGCGACATGATCGCCACGTCGCGCGTCATCCCGGCCTGCTCGACGATGCGGATCACGCGCTCTTCCAGCCGGTCGTCATGGCCGTAATATTTCAGCTCGATCAGCACCTGCCCGCGGCCCTTGGCCGTCTCGAGCACCGCGCGCAGCGTCGGCACCCGCGTGCCCGCGTGGGCCGGGTCGAACCAGCGGCCCACATCGATCCGCGCGAGGTCGTCCCGCGTCGCCTGCCAGACCTTCAGCGGCAGCCCGGCCTGTTTCATGAAATCACTGTCATGGGTGACGATCACGGTGCCATCGGCGATCTCCTGCACGTCGATCTCGACCCGGTCGGCGCGGTCCTCCAGCGCCTTTTCCACGGCGGCCAGCGTGTTTTCCGGGCGCAGGGCGGCGGCGCCGCGATGCGCGATGATCTCGACCCGCGGCGGCGCGGCGAGCCGGTCCGCCAGATCGCCGAGGACGGCGACCGCGCCGACCCCGGCCAGCCCTGCGACCAGCGCCAGCCCCACCAGTACAGGCCCGCCGGCGGGCGCCGGGTCCTCAAAGGCCGGGACCCGTGGCGCGGTCTCGCGGTGCAGATCGGTCAGCAGCCGTGCCAGCGCGCCGTTCGACACGCCCGCCAGCACCGCGTTTGCCAGCGACCAGAGCGCGAGGGTCGCCAGCAGCACAAGCACCACCCTGGTGAGATCCGGCAGCACCAGCGCCTGCAGCGCGGCCCCGAGGGCGCCCATCAGCGCCGCGATCCCCGCCGCAAGCGCCAGCCGCAGCGCCAGCCAGCCAAGGATGCACTTGGCCACCCGGCCGCGGCGTCCTTGCAGACGCGTCTCGCTGCGGGCCAGGCACGCGCCGGCCGGCACGCGGTCGATCAGCCGCAGATGCAGGGCCAGCGCCCAGCCCGAAAGCCGCCAGACCAGCAGCGCCGCCAGGACCGACCCGAGCACGGCGATCACCGCCGCCGCCAGCAGGAATTCGGGCGGGCGCGCGGCGAGGTAGTAGTTCACGTCATGCGCGCGCAAGGTCAGCGCCGCCACGCCGATTGCTGCCGCGAGGAAGGGCGCGCTCAGCACCGCCACGCGCAGCAGCAGGCGCAAGCCGAGGCCGAACACCGCGCCCAGCCGGGGCAGGACACGCCGCCACGCGCCGGCCAGCCCGGGCCAGAGCCCCGGCACCGGCTGGCGCAGGGCGGCGGTCATCAGCGCCAGATCGAGCACGGCGGCGACCAGCAGCAGCCCGGCCGCGGCCATCGCCGCCCCTGCCCCCACCGGCGACAGCAGGAAGCCCGCGATCTCCTGGTCCGTCAGCGCCGGGTCGCCGGACCAGCGCAGGACAAGCCCAAGGGTCAGCCCCGCCAGCGGCAGCATCACAATCGAGACCGCAAGCCTCACGCCCAGATGCAGCGCCGTGAACAGAACCGCGTCCGACACTGCGTGGCGGTAAGCCGAAAGCACCGCGTACAGGCCCATCAGGTCAGGTCTCCGCGTCCCCTGATCCGTTCACGCAGGGATTGGAAGATCACATAGAGCGCGGGAATGACGAAAATGCCCACGAGCGTGGCTGCCAGCATGCCGCCAGCCACGCCCGTACCAACCGCACGGCGCGAAAGCATCGACGCGCCTTCGGCCGTGACAAGAGGGATGAGGCCCGCGATGAAAGAGAAAGAGGTCATCATCACTGCGCGAAACCGCGCATGCGCGCCGGAAATGGCAGCCTGGAGGATCTCTTCGCCCGCCTCACGCCGCGCCTTGGCAAACTCCACGATCAGGATGGCGTTCTTGGCGGCCAGCGCCAGCAGCACCACCAGCCCGATCTGGGCGTAGATGTTGAAGGGCAGCCCCGCGAGCAAGAGCGCCGCGAGCGCCCCTGCCACGCCGAACACGACCGACAGCATCACCGGTACCGGGATGGTCCAGCTTTCGTAAAGAGCGACGAGGAAGAGGTAGGCGAACAGCATCGCGAGCGCGAGGATCACCGTGGTCTGTCCCGCCGCCTGTTTCTCCTGCAACGCGGTGCCGGTCCATTCGTAGTCAAAACCCGGTGGCAGATTGGCTTCGGCAACGTCTTCCATCGCCGCCAAAGCCGCGCCCGACGAAAACCCCTCCGCGGGGTTGCCGCTGATCTTGGCCGCACGCTGGTTGTTATAGCGCGAGAGCGCCATCGGCCCTGTGATATAGTCGGCGCGCGCAAAGGCCCCGATTGGCACCATGTCGCCGGAAGAGGACCGCACCTGAATTCGCGCGATATCATCCACAGCATCGCGGTATTCAGGCGCAGCGCTCATCCGGACCTGCCACGAGCGTCCGAAGAAGTTGAAATCGTTGATATAGGCCGACCCGAGCGTGGGTTGCAGTGCGGCGAACACGTCCGAGACCGGGATGCCAAGCGCATAGAGCCGCTCGCGGTCGATCTCGAGGAAAAGCTGCGGGCTGTTGGCCGAGAACGTGCTGTAGACACCCGACAGCGTCGGATTGCCGTTGGCGGCGAATGACAGCCCCCGGGCGGTCTCTGCCAACTCCTGCGGCGTGCGCCCCTGGGTGTCCAGCAGCTGCATCTCGAAGCCCGACCCGGTGCCAAGCCCGGCAATCGGGGGCAGATTGAACGCGATGACCTGCGCTGATCGGATTGCCGCGCCCTGCCGCATGGCCTCTTTGATGGCATTGAAAACGCTGGTTTCCTCACTGGTCCGCTCGCCAAATTCCTCCATCGAGACCAGTGCGAAGGCGGCGTTGGACTTGGTGATGCCATCAAGCAGTGAAAAGCCCGTGACCGACGTCACCGACCCCACCCCCGGCAGGTCCAGCAGGATCTCCTCGACCTCGCGCTGTGCCGCGAGGGTGCGGATGACCGACGCCGCCTCGGGCAGGCGCGTCTCGACGATGAAAGAGCCCTGATCCTCCGACGGCAGGAACCCGGTCGGTACCGCCTTGAACAGCCCGCCGGTCAGCACGAAAGCCCCGATCAGTAGCGCCAGCCCCAGAACGGCGCGTCGCGCGATGGCCCCGGCCACGCGCGCATACCCGTCGCGCGCCGTGTCGATCCCGCGAGAGATCAGCCCAATAATCCCCTTTTTCGGCCCCTGGCGCGGCTTGAGAAGGATCGCGCAAAGCGCCGGTGACAGGGTCAGTGCGTTTATCGACGAGATCACCATCGATACCGACACGGTCACGGCGAATTGTTGAAAGAGCTGGCCGGAGATCCCGGGGATGAAAGCCACCGGCACGAACACCGACAAGAGCACCAAGGTGGTCGCAATGATCGCGCCGGTGATCTCGGACATGGCCGCAGACGACGCCTCTGCCGCCGACATCCCGGGATTTTCCTCCATCTTGGTTTCGACGGCTTCGACCACGACGATCGGGTCATCGACCACGATCCCGATGGCCAGCACCATCGCCAGCAATGACACGGTGTTCAGCGAGAACCCCATGGCCTGAAGCACAGCGAAGGTGCCGACCAGCGCGACCGGCACCGCGATGAGCGGCACGATCGTGGCCCGCAGTGAGCCGAGAAACAGGAACACCACGATCACCACAAGCACGAAGGCCTCGATCAGCGTCGTTTGAACCTCTTGTATGCTTTCCTTCACGAAGGTCGAACTGTCTGCGACGATGTCATACGCCATGCCTGCGGGGAAATCCGCCGCCGTAGTTTCCATCACGGCCTTGACCGCGTCGGCAGCTGCAATGGCGTTACCGCCGGGCGCCAGATAAATGCCGATCAGGCCGGCTGGTTTCGTGTCAAAACTGGTGATCACGTCCGAGTTCTTCTCGCCCAGATCCACCTCGGCCACGTCGCGGATACGCACGACACTGCCATCCGCATCGGCACGCAGGATGATTGCGCCGAATTCCTCGGGGCTCGACAGACGCCCCTTGGTGGAAATGTTGAGTTGCAATCCGGGGTCCTGCGTGACCGGCTGACCACCGACGCGCCCGATCGCGGCCTGCAGGTTCTGACTGCGCAGCGCCGCGGCAACGTCTCCGGGCGTGAGGTTCAGAGCGGCGAGTCGATCGACATCGAGATTGACCCGCATGGCGAACTCGTTGGCCCCGAACATCGAGGCATCACCGACCCCCTCGACTCGCTTGAGCCGGTCCATCAGGTTGAGGCGCGCGTAATTGGTTAGATCGCCGCCTTTGAGCGCATCGCTCTCGGCGGAAAGCGCGATACCCATCAGCAGCGACGACGATTTCTTGGCCACGCGCACGCCGGTCTGGCGCACCTCCGGCGGCAGGAGAGGCTCGGCCAAGGCCACCCGGTTCTGCACGTTCACCGTGGCGATATCGGGATCGGTGCCCACCTCGAAGCTGATGCTGAGGATATAGGTGCCGTCGGCTCCGGACGTCGAGGACATGTAAATCATGTCGTCCACGCCCACGACCTGATCCTCGATCACCTGGGCGACCGTTTGTTCCACCACCTCGGCCCCGGCGCCGGGATAGCTGGCGATAACCGAGACCTGCGGCGGCACGATATCGGGGAACTGTTCCACCGGCATGCGCGTCAGCGCAATAAGCCCGGCCAGGAAAAGCACGATGGAGATCACCCCGGCAAAGCGGGGGCGCTTTATGAAGATGTCCGCCAGCATGGATCAGCCCCCGGGCGCGGCGGCATCGACGGCCGCACCGGGGCGGACCTTGTTGACGCCCTCGGTAATCACGCGTTCCCCCTCGGTCAGCCCCTCGGCGATAACGGCGAAACCTTCGGCGCTGCGGCTAACGGTGATGCGGCGCTGCTCTGCAACTTCCCCTTCGCCCACCACAAGGACAAAGGCCCCTTGAATGTCGCGCTGCACCGCCTGCGCCGGGATCGCCAATTCGCCACCGGGAGTGTCCGAGGTGAGCGTCACGCGAACCAACTCGCCATCCAACAAAAGCCCGACGGGGTTGGAGAAACGCGCGCGCAGCGTCACGCTGTCCGTGCGCGAATTGACCCGGGAGTCCACGAAATCGATATCGCCCTGCAGATCATAGACAGTGCCGTTGGCCAGTGTCAGGCTGACGGCTGCCTCTTTCGAGACCTCGCCGCGATCGACCCGTTCGAGAAAATTGCGCAATACCGCCGTCGGCACCGGGAATTCGGCATGGATCGGATCAAGCTGCACCAGCGTCGCCAGCGTTCCGGTCTCAGGACCGATCAGCGCGCCTTCATCCACAGGTGTATTCCCGATGCGCCCCTCGAACGGGGCCTTGATCTCAGTGTAGGAGAGGTTGGTGCGCGCCCGGTCGAGCGCGGCCTCGAGCCGCAGCACATCCGCCTCTGCCGTCGCAAGCGCGGCTTCGGCCTGGTCGAGCCGCGCTTGCGCCCCAGCCTCACGCGCGACCAGTTCGGCCTGGCGGTCGCGTTCGATCTGCGCAAGATCGCGTTGCGCCAGTGCGGCGCGCAGCGCGCCTTCCGCCTCGCGTGCCGTGGCCTCGTACAGATCGCTCTCGATAACGAACAACGTCTGACCTTCTGTCACCCTGGCACCAGGGGTAAACCCGATCTTCTCGATCACGCCGGACACACGTGCAGCAAGCGCCACCCGGCGATTGGCGTCCAGACGGCCGTTGAAGTCAGAGGTTTCCGCAAGGTCGCGCGTCGTCGCCTCGACCGCGACAACCGCGGGGCGCGGCTCTGCGTCCTGTGCGGACAGACCGCCACCACCGGTCGCCAAAGTTACGGATAATAATATGAGCCTGATCAATAGAGCCTCACAGCAAAAGCAATCTGCGTAAGAGTATGGGCAGACCTATCGAGTGTGTCACGCAATAATCGCCGTGCGACACGAGATGTCGACAACCGGGTGGAGGGTGACGCCGCGCACCGAACTTGGCATAATCCGACACATGGTTGCAAAGACTCCTCTTTTTTTGGAGAGAACAGCGCCGTGCCAATATCATGCAAGCCGGGAGGGGTAAGTCTCATTGGTGTCATGCGGCGCCTCGACGCGGCCTGACCAACAACCAACCGGCAATGGCGAGATAAACGAAGATGCCCACCGTCAGAAGGGCCTGATCCGGGCGCGGGTTGCGCGCCGTAGGGGCCTCCGGCAGTCGGCCCGAAAGTGCTGCTGCCGCACGCAGACTCGCCCCGACATCGGGCTTCGTGCCGAGAGCCCGATCGATTGCCCGCACGGTCGTGTCGGTGAGCGATTGCACACGCGTGTCGAATGAGATCGGCCCCTGCCGACCGAGCCCCGCGCTCTCGGGCGGAGCCGGGCCGGTGATGACCGTCTGCATCGACAATGCCGAAAGGGCCTCGTCGATCCCCGGATGGTTTTCGGGACGGATGCGGGCCTCTCCAAGAAAGGGCAGGGCCAGCCGGGCCGGCCCGTGCCACCACTCGGAGGCATCCACCAGGCGGAGGTCTTCCTCGTTGCGCAGCAATTCCACCACATCGCCGCGCTGACGTGTCGCAACCACCAGGCCGGCATCTGCGTGCCCCCGTGCGATCGCGTCCCCGATCGCAGCCGATCCCCCATCGACCTGCGGCGCAACGGTGATGTCCGCCACCACATATCGGGCCAGAACACAGGCGATCAGGTGACTCGGCGAGCCTTTCGGGCCGGTCGCAACCACTCGCGCACCACCCAGCCTTTCCGGCCCTTCCCGCGGCGCAATGGCATAAAGAACCGAACGGCCGACGACACCTATCGCTTCTACCATCTCGTCGCGTACCACGCCATCGGGCGTGAGCCGGAAATGCGCTGCGGCAGGCACCACCGCCATCCGGGCTTCACCAATCGCGAGCGCTTCTAGCGGGTGCGGCTCAGGCGCCAGCGCCACGGCGCGGCCCGGCATCGCCGTTCGTATCGCATCGAGTGCTCGATTACCGGGGTTGGCGCCGATCTCGTGCGGATCCAGAGCGATCCTTAGAGGGATCTCCGGCGGGGTCGCGGCGGCGCTCTCGGCAAGACCGAGCCTCGCGAGCGCAATGGCGGCGATGGCGCGTGGTGTGCGACCCGCCACCTGAACCTGGCGAACCAGCGCGCGCAGCATCTGTGCATCTATCGCACCGGCAAGAGGGGCGAGCGCCTCGCGCAGGTCTGGATGGCGCTGGAGCGCAGCGGTACTTGTCAGCGGCGCGGCCTCGTAGGCAGGGAAGAAAGGTTGGTCCACGATCAGAGGCGTGAGGGCGAAATCGGCGATTTGGGGATCCGTCGAGAATCCGATCATCACGTCTATGCGCTGATCGATGAGCATCTGGTACAGATCCTCACGGCGATCCTCGGAGACGATGACCACGTCGCTGAAGTCGAGGCCGAAGCGCTCCAGAAAGCCGGCGAGCCCGTCCCTCGAACGCTCAGCGAAACTGCGGCTGACCCCGAGACGAAGGTTGCCTGCCCGAGGTGCAAGGTCGCTCACATCCGACAAATCCATTCGCTGAGAGAGCGTCCGGCGCGTCACCGGCACGAAGCGCGACTCGAACCCGAACGGCGCGAGAAATTCGAGGCNTTCGCTGAGAGAGCGTCCGGCGCGTCACCGGCACGAAGCGCGACTCGAACCCGAACGGCGCGAGAAATTCGAGGCCGAGCTCGGCGAAGGGCGCGGCGAGCCGCGCCCGGACCGTATCCGCATCGGTTTCCGGCGGGGTATCGAGCAGCGCCAGCGCCGTCCCGGTATACTCGGGATATACGTCCACGGCACCAGACCGAAGGGCCTGGAACACGTCGGCACTGTCACCGACACCGATCCGGCGCTCCGCAGCGAGGCCGCGCGCCTCCAGCATCAGCACCATCATCTCGGCCAGTATGCGATCCTGCACAGTGTCCTTCGACGAGACGACGACCGGGGTGCGGACGCAGCCTGCCAAAAGCACCGAAACGACCACCAGGGCTGCAGCACGCCACCGCATCAGACCCGCTCCTGCGCGGCGGCGGTTCCCATCGGCTCGTCGGCGAGGGCGCGAAGGAACCCGACAAGCTGCAGCACGAGCACGACCGAAAACGGGATCGCACCCAGCGTCGCCATCGCCCGCGCCACCTCCACCGAGGCCGAGAGCAGGGTCGCGGCGGTGATCACGGCCACAAGACTGCCCCAGACGAGCTTGGCCGAAGCGCGTGGATTGAGGCTACCATTCGTCGTCAACATCGAGAGAACGAACGTGCCGGAATCCGCAGAGGTCACCAGAAAGATGAAGATCAGCGCAAGCGCGACCGCGGCCAGAACGCCCGTAAACGGAAAGTAGCCGAGGAAGGCAAAGAGCGCCTCTGACACGTTGTCGGCTACCAGCGCCGACAGCCCGCCCGGCCCGAACAGTTCCACATAGATGCCCGCCCCGCCGAATACCGCGAACCACAGGATCGAGAACAGTGTCGGGACGAGGATCACACCGGCGCAGAATTCACGAATAGTACGGCCACGAGAAATCCGTGCAATGAAGACGCCGACGAACGGCCCCCAGGCCAGCCACCAGATGAGATAAGTCAGCGTCCAGCTTGCCGACCACTCCGTGAGCCCTTCGTAGGGATACAGCCGGAAAGAGATCGAAACGATCTGCGAGAGATAGGACCCGAGCGTGTCGACCGCGCTTTCGAAGATGAAAGCCGTCGGCCCTGCCGCCATGATGAAAAGCATCAGCCCGATCGCCAGGATCATGTTGATGTTGGACAGCAGCTTCATCCCTTTCTCGACACCGGTGAGTGTCGAGATCATGTACGTGGCGAACAACACCGCGAGGATGATTAGGGCGACGCCGCCGGTTTCGGGTGTGCCAATTGTGCTTGCCAGTCCCGAGCGCATCTGAAGGGTTCCCATGGCCAGTGAGCCCGCCAGACCAAAGACCACAGCAACCACGCCCAGCACGTCCGCCGCCACCGAGACGCCGCGCTCGGTCCGCCCGCCAATCAGGCCTGTGAGCGGCGTGGAGATCAGCGGCTTGCCCCCGCGCCGAAAGCTGAAATAGGCGATGACCAATGCGCAGATCCCGTAGATCGACCAAGCGTGCAGCCCCCAATGCAGGTTGGTGATCACCATCGCGGCACGCGCAGCCTCTGGCGTTCCGCCCTCGCGCCCCGGCGGCGCGGCGAAATGGGTGACAGGCTCGGCCACCCCCCAGAACAGCAGCCCCGCCCCCATGCCTCCCGCGAAGAGCATCGCGATCCACGAGACCGTGGAAAATTCGGGGCGGTCGTCATCGGCCCCGAGCCGAATGCGACCCCAGGGACCGAGCGCCAGGACAGCCGCAAAGATCACAAAGGCCGAGCAGAGCGTGAGCCACCACCAGCTTGCGCCCACCATGAACCATGTGGTGAATCCGAGCACGGCTCCAGCCATTCTGTCCGGGTCGAGCACACCCCACAGCCCCACGGGCACGCACACCGCCAGTGCGAGCAAGAAGACCGGGTTCTGTTTCATCTCAGCGCCCCTTTATTTCATTATGGTCAGGCTTTACCTGTTTTATGGCCTGAAAAGTGCTTCGCACAAAAAGACCGGGCATGATGTCTTTGCGTCAACACCTGAATATCGACTGGAACGCGACTCCCGGAGCATGCTCTGAGCCATGCCGCCTTCAGCCGTAGACGTGTTCCTTTCCGAAGTGACGGGTCAGCAGGTAGTAGACCACCGCGCGATACTTGTTTCGCTCGGACATGCCATAGGTTTGCATCACCTTCTCGATCGCCTCCATCAGCTCCGGGCCATCCGGGACTCCGAGTTTCTTGATCAGGAAATTATGTTTCACCGTTTCGAGTTCAGCGGGCTGACTGGCGGCGACTGTCGCTGCATCAGCATCATAGATTGTCGGTCCGCAGCCAATAGTTACCTTCGTCAGAAGGTCCATGTCTGGCTCCACTCCGCATTTGCTGCGCAGATCGTCGGCATAGCGCGCAATAAGATCGTCTCTTTTACCCATGAACTTCTCTCTTTTCCAAGAAACACCAGCCACTGCCCGATATTCCCGAGTGGTTAAAAGTGGTTACGGCAAGTCGGCCTGCTTCCGCCTGATGCTCAAGCGTATTATGCTCCGCGCGATCCAGGCGTCCGCCATATCGACCAGATGATTGGGGGCAGGTTGTACACCTGCGGTTACACCGACGAACATGAGACGATGAGGCCGGCATGTCCAATGCACCATTGGTGGTCTGCAATAACATTCTCGCATCACCGACCCGTTGAAAGGGCACCAGGACAGGCCACCAAATTTGCGGCGATCGTCAATTTGCCGACGAACGACCACCGCCGCCCGTCAGCAATAATGCGCGCCGCAACCCCGCTTACTTGAAGAAGTTGAAAGGCGGTGCCGGCGGCATGCCGCCGTCAAGCTTGCGTGGGAGGTCCTCGCGCATCGGTTTGTCGAAGCCGCGTGGGATGTAATACCAGGGTACGATCATGTTCTCGTGGTAGGCGCGACCGACTATCGGCCCGTCCAACGACCCCTCATGCAGATACATCGCCCCCTCCCAAAGCGCGGTATAGTCGGCAAAGCCGATCGCCTGCTGCTCAGGATATTCGGGGGCCACGTAGAAGATGCCTTGCGGCGTCTCTAGTTTTCCGTAGAGCGGAATGTCGACATTCTCGACGACGTTTGAGGGCCAGGATTTGATCGTGGTCCACTTGACCGATCCGCCGAGGGCATACTCCATCCGTCCGTCGGCATGAATATAGGCGTAGTTCGTGATCTCTTCGGCGATCGAAAGGTCGGGCTTGCGCCAGAAACGAAGGCGGAACATGTCGCCGTTATCCAAGTAGGCGTTCTGCCAGATGTAGTGACCCTCAAGGTGATCGGGCGTGCGCAGGTTGCCCCACTGGTGTTCCCACCATGCAAGCCCCTCGACCTCCATCTCGCGACCGTTGACCACGACGGGCCCCGAGATCATCATTTTTGGCGCGATCGTGTAGTAGGAGATGCCGTAGACCGTCTCTGGATTGTGGCGCCCCGTGCGCGACACATCATAGCCCTCGTTCTCGAGACCCCAGGGGGTGTTGAAGATATAACCCGGCGCATAGACCTTGCCGGTGATGTCCATGCTCATCGGCACGGAGTTACGTTCAGGCGCGGCTTCCACGACACTCGCCTTGAAATTCCATGTCTCATCCGCGGCGCGATAGCTTTCTTCCATCTGCCCATGCTCCGGCGTGCCGATGGTATAGCGGAACCAGAAGTCTTCCTTGGCCGCGTCACTCGGCGAGCCATCGGTCGTGAATTCGCCGGGATAAAGCGTGACAGCCGGCTGGAACTCGCCTGTCTTGAGATTGTGAAGGGCGAAGAACATGTTCTTCACTGGCCTCTGGTGTCCCTCGTCCCAGCCAGAAAAAAGCGTCATCCAGAAGATTGTATATGGATCTCCGGTCGCCTTGTCATAGACGAAGGCGCTGAAATAATACCATTCCACATATTCCGGTCCGTGATAGATCGGGCCGTAGTGATAGCGGTGGTCACGTGGAAACTTGTAGAGTTCGTGCCCGCTTTCCGTCTCTATACCTTTCATTTCGCCCTCGCCAAAGGGCGTCGCATTGCCTCTTCCTGTAGGCGTTGGGGGGTATTCCGGGAATCCCCATTCATAAGAGCGGGGCGACGTCTCCCCCTTGAGCTGAGCCCAGACAGTTGCTGGCGCAGCAGACAAAGCTGTTCCCGACGCGAGCAGTTTGAGTAGAAGTCTGCGATCCATATCATTTCTCCCTTAAAACTGTCCGGTGACAGCACATAACCATGAATGGCGGCCACCGTGCCTGATCCTGCAAACACGGGATATACAAGGTAAAAACTCGAACCAGGCACGGCCACGTATTGAATCGTATTGAAAAGGACCGAGGAGAGTCTAATGCGTTTTGGGGTGGCTGTGATGCAGAAGGTTCCACCCTGCATACCGGCTGTCGATCGATGAAGTGTGGTCCCGAGCTTGCCAACAGGGAATTACAGCGCTCGAAAAAATCATCACGGGTAGGCTTGCAGCATGCCTGTCCAAAAGGGATAGTCTGACGACAGATCGTGGAGAATTTGACATGCGATTGCAGATAAGACGTGCCGCAGGTTGGGTGACGGTTGCAGTGTTGGGTCTGCCGATCGCTGCAACGGCTGACGAATCCGTGGTGGAGAGTTTTCGCTTGTCAGATGCGAGGGCATTGGTGACCGCCTGCAGCTTGCCGGAGGAGCATGCGCTGCATGCCAGAGCCAATGCGTTCTGCCTCGGATATATGTCAGGGGCGATGCAATTTTATGGGGCGGCCATAAAATCACCCGAGGTGACCCCCTTCGTCTGTGCGCCAAAGGAACTGTCGCGCGGGTCCCTCAGGGACATTTTCCTTGACTGGGCAAGATCCAATCCACGCAGGTTGGGTGAGCCGGCCATTGAGGGTCTGGTGCGCGCTGCTGTCGCAAAGTTCCCCTGCAACCCGTGAGGACCGAACAGATGATGAAACAAGAGGCGGGGCGCGGCCTGAATCGCCGGGGAGCCGGTCGGGTCGCGATGATGGGTGTCGTTGTTGCGAGCGTTTTGGGCTTGAACGCCTGCGAAAATGCCGGCAGGAATGTCGCAGTGGGTGCCGCAGCCGGTGCCGCCGGTAGTGCGACGGCGGCGGCGATCCGCGGCGACGATGTGATGGAAAACGCGGCAGTGGGGGCAGCAACCGGTGCCGCGGCCGGTTTGGCCGGGTCGTTCGTGGCAGGCTTCTTTTAAGCTGACTGCGAAGGCTCCCTTTCGGATCCAGTCCAGTCGCACGTTTTGGTCGCTTAAGCCCCGAAAACGAAAAAAATATCTGACGCGATTTCGACCGTTTGAACCTCTGTCGCCTTTGACATATTGGTTGGTCGCGATGAAGGCGCAAATGCGGTCGGCGAATGGTTGTTGAAGGTTCTGCCAAGTTTATACGGGCTACCGAATGAGCGTGGTTTCGCAGATTGCCGCAGGAAGCTTTCTACTGGTTCTTTGCACGATCATTCATCTTTGGGTGGTCTCAAGGGTCCTGACGATATTCCGTGAGCGCAGCACGGACACGGCTGGAAAGCAGCCGATGGTGGATTTCTTCTGGCTTTGCTTTGCGGTGCTCGCAGCGTTGTTTTCACATACTGGACAGGTGTATCTTTGGTCATTTGCACTTTTGCAGATTGGTGCGCTGCGGGGCTATGAAGCGTCGATTTACTTCGTATTGGTGAGTTACACGACCTTGGGATATGGAGACATAATCCTTAATCCGCAGTTTCGGATACTCGGTGCCATGTCGTCAGTGACCGGGATCATCATGTTCGGCATCACGACAGCCTTTCTGGTGGCTGTCCTCGGGCGCGGTTTCTTGCGGAACTGAAGCTCTGCACGATGTCTGCGCAGGCTTGTATCGAGTGACAAGGGAATCGGGCTTGGAAAACGCTGCGATGACTGGCGGTCTTGCGGCAGGGCGTGAGATGGCTTCAGAGTGGGAGGGGTGTCCAGGGAGCCGTCACAGCCATGCAGATTTCCCTGTCCGCCTTCGACACGGTCCCCGATCCGCGCGACAGTAACACGCGCCGCGACCTCGGGGAGTTGCTTATCATTGCCTTAGTCGCTGTCCTGTGCGGATCGGCATACTGCGCTGAAATGGCCGCGTTCGGTCGCGCAAAAGAGAGCCTATTCAGGGCGTTACTGAAGCTCAAGTATACGATCCCGTCGGTGGTGTCTCGAAAGTGGTGCAAATTCCAGTTGGGCGCCTCCGGGCAAATTTCGGTATGACGCGGCAGGGGCCGCCTCGTCAAGGACGGTGGGTTCAAGCGAGTGATCGACGGTTTTCCCAGCCATCGACCTTTCGCATCTGGATCTCGCCGGATGCAAGCAGGGCCCAGAGACGCATCGGCACCGTCTCTGGCGCGGGCAGCACGGTCTGCGTCTTGATGCGGCGGCGGAATTCCACGAGTGCCACGCGAAGGCTGGAATAGTTGGCCTGGCGGACATCGCCGGTGACCAGATGATACGGCAGCCCCAGCGAGGCCGAGACCGCCAGAAGCGTGCGGTACTGGAACGCCTCGTAACCGCCGCCCACATCCGCCGGTGACGAGAACTTCACATCCTCCCCGGGCAGCAGCACCTGCATCGTGCCGGGCTCGAGGCTGGCGATGGCCGCGCCATCCAGATCCGCCTCGTCTTCGCCCATCATCGGCTCTTCCGGCGCGGTCTTGGTGATGAAGCCCGCGAACATCGCCGCGGTCTTTTTCCGGTCGAGTTCGGCGTCGTCATACTGATCGAGCAGGAACAGCCGCACCATCGCCGGCGCTACATGCGGCAGCCCGCGGATCTGGCCGGCATCGAGCGGCCGGTAGATGTGCAGCACATCCTCGGCCGGCACGCGCACGGTTTCCGGCAAAGCGACACGCTGGTCGGTGCTGTCGCCCGGATGGGTGCGGCGGAAATGATAGGCCACGCGGCGCCCGATCAGATCGAACTCGATCCCGCAGCGGATCGGGTTGCCGTTTGCGGCTGTCCCGGTCTTCTCGAAGGGCAGCATTTCAGATTGCAGCAGCTGCATCTGCATCGGGACCAGTAGCCCGTCCTCGGCCCGGCGCGGGCGCATCCGCACGAAACACTCGCCTGCCACGAACATCTCGCGCGCCACCATGGCCTGCAGCCCGTAGAAATCGGTCAGCCCCTCGGCATCGTACTCGTCGGTCCAGGCGAGCCAGAGGCGCTGCAGCTCCTCCTTGCGCGCAGGATCGGCGACCTTCGAGATCGGCTTGATCCCGTCGCCCGCGGTATTGGCGGCCCAGCTTTCCACCGCGTTCACCGCATAGCCGTTATTGCGCACCAGCCAGCGGGCCCGGGCGGTGATGTCGGCCCCGACGCCGCAATCAGCGCGTTGACATGCGCGCGGGTCGCGCGAAATCCCCGCAGCCGACGGTGGTGCTGGCCCGCGTCGAACCCGCCGATGAAGGCGCCGAGGCGTTGCCGCCAGTTCATCGCACTCATCACAGGTCCTTCACGGCATGGGGGCGCAGAATACGACGGCTGGTCTTTTCGAGCGTCGCGATCCGCCGCTCGATATCGGCAATCGCGGCGGCCAGCTCCGCGTCCGAGCCATAGGTGACGGTCTTGCCGTCATAGCTGACGCTGCGCGTGCCGCTGTAGCGCGCGGTCAGCAGCGCGGCGTGGTGGCGTTTGAGATCGTCGAGGGTCATGCTCATTCCATGTATTTTGGCGTGCTCACCCGCCAGCCGCGCCGCCGTGGCGTGGTCACGCGCCCCGCCTGAGGCTCGTTGGGCGTCTCGGGTGCCACGTCCAGTTCTGGGGCGGCGGTCTCCACCCCGGCCTGTTTCTCGAGGCTTTGCCACATCCGCGCGTCGAACCGGTCCGCGCCGAGGATCCACGCCGCGGCCCTTGCATAGATGCGGGTATCAAGAGCTTCGTTGCGTTCGCGCATCTTCTGCCATTCCTGGCGCGCGTAGCCGCGCTTGTTGCGGATGGTGACCAACTGCTCGGCGACCAGCTGTTTCAGCCATTCGCTGTCGGCCCAGTCCGGCAGGTGGATCGTGCCGGCCGGATCGGGCACGCCGTTGGCGCGCTGCTCGTCGCTCGGCGTCTCCAGCCGCAAATGGCGGTAGGTCTCGGCCTTGAAGGTGGCCGTGGCCACGGTCCAGAGCCGCGCGCCGCGCTTGAGCTTGCGGCCATTCACCGTGGCGTCCACGAAAGTCGGCCCCGAGACAGGTGTGGCGCGGTTGAAGCCTTCCATGCCCTTCACCGGCGCCACCTGGGCCGTGCCCTGCTGGCGCGCCCAGGCATAGACGGCAGCAGATTCGTAGCCGGTATCGATGGCGAGCTTCGCCAGCGTCATCACCGCGCCGTGCTCATGCATCCATGTCCGGCCGAGGAGCCCGGTGAGCGCCTCCCAGCAGGCGGGATCGTCCGGACCGCCCGGGATCACGATGTGATCGACGAGCCAGCTTTCCAGACCCCGGCCCCAGGCCCAGACATCGACCTCGATCCGGTCCTTCTGCACATCCGCGCCCGCGGTCAGGAACAGCCCGCCTGCGGGGATCTGTGCCGGATAGGTCTCGCGCCGGTCGGCCAGGCGCTGCCAGTCCGGGGCTTCTCCGCTCTCCACCCATGTCTCGCCCAGCAGGGTGTTGCGCGCCGCGCTCAGCATCTCGTCGGAGCCCTGGGCGGCCAGCCAGTCGCGCGCGATCTGCGCCCAGCTCTTCCAGCCGATCGGCGAATAGAGCGCCGAGAGGTGGAACCCGATGGCGTGGGCATCCGCGGTCGCGGCCGTCGCCCGCCATTCGCCCCCCTCCAGCATCGCCGTCTTGTGGTGCTCGGCAATGGGCGTCTCGCAGCCCGCGCAGGTGTACGCGGCGGTGTCCGGCTGATCCTTCTCCCAGCGCAGGCGCTCGAACTGCAGCCACTGCATATGGCCACAATGCGGACACGGCACGAAATAGCGGCGCTGATCACTGGCCTCGAACTCGCGCTCGATGCGGGACAGCCCGCGGATCGTGGGCGTCGAGACCATGAATACCTTGCGCCGATGCGCAAAGGTCGTGGTGCGCGCCTCGGCCAGCGTGACCGGGTCGCCTTCTTCGTCGGCCGAGGCCGGATAGGCATCGACCTCGTCGAGAAAGATGTAGCGCGCGGGCATCGAGCGCAGGCCGGTGGCCGAATTGGCACCCGTCAGCACCAGGATGCCGCCTGGGAACTCCTTGGACAGCATGGAGTTGCCTGCATCGCGCGAGCGGGACGGTTGCACGCGTTCCTTCAGCGCGGCGCTGTCCGCGATCAGCGGGTCGATCCGACCGCGCGAGCTCCGCTTGGCCATCTCGACGGTGGGCAGCACCGCCAGCATCGGCCCGGGCGCGTGGTGGATCACGAACCCGATCCAGTTGTTGCCCGCTTCCGTGGCGCCGACCTGCGCGGCCTTCATGAAACTGACGCGCTGTGCGGGGTGCCCCGGCGAGAGCGCATCCATGATCTCGCGCAGATACGGCGTGCGCGCTGTGCGGTAGCGCCCGGGCTCGGCCGAGGCCCGGGAGGACAACCAGCGATGCGCATCCGCCCATGTCGACACGGTAAGATCCGGATCGGGGCGCACGCCGCGCCGCCAGGCGCGCAGGATGTCCTCGGCGCCGTCGAAGCCAAGGTCGAGGTCGGCGCTCAGGTCGCTGTCGGTCAGACCGTGGTCATCATCCCCATCATTCAAGCGAGACCCGGAGGTCTGCGAGGGCGTCGAGCTGCTCTCGGACATGGGCTTCCAGCACCCTCTGCAGGATCGCAGTCTCGATCGTCACGGCCTCCCCCGATGCGGCCTCCATCTCTGCGGCCAGTTGCGCGGCCATCAAGGCCGCCACGCGCGTGGGCCAGGTGATCCATACGTCGCGCTCCTGACGCGCGAGGCGAAACACCAGCGTCTCGGCGCGGGCGCGATCGACCAGCGCGCCCTTCTTGCGCTGGATCGCGAGCTGGCGCTCCTGCGCCTGGTAGACGGTCAGGGCGGTGCGGGCCTTGAGGTAGGAGGCGCTGTCGCCGGGCCCGGAGACTGCACTGCCCTCGACATTGCTGCTGTCGGCGCCGCCGCGTGCGCGTATCTGCTGATCCGGATCGGTCATCCCGCCCCGGCGCGCATCCGAGGCCGCGGCATCGATCGAGCCGTCGGCAAACAGCACCAGCCGACCCGTCTTGCGCGCCTTCTGCACCGCGCCGCGCGAGAGCCCGGCATGCGCAGCGTAGGCTCGTTCGGACAGTCCTTCCATGGCACTGTGATCGCCTTCAAAGCATTGGAACTAAACGCAGAAAGGCGTATATTCGAGTTGATTACACGTCCCCGTCGAGCGACTCTGGTTCCCACGAGGCGGCGGCATCGCGTACCGCCAGGCACCAAATCGGAGACAGCCCCATGACCATCGCCCAACGTTACAACGCCGAGGCGGCCCGCCTGCTTCCCCACATGGCGGAAAGCCTGGCCGTCAAGCCGACCATCACCACCGCGAACGAGATCGACGAGATCGTGTTCCGCCGCAGCGAATTCCTCGGCAGCATGGCCTGCGCCATCCTCGCCATGATCGAACAACAGAATTGAGAGGCCCCGAAAATGAGCACCCGAGCGCAGATCGCCATCGAAATCGGCCCTTGGGAATCGGCGCACGTCTACGTCCACTATGATGGGTATCCCGCGCACATGCTGCCCGCGCTGGCGCGCTGGATGCCCGAGGACATCCTCGCCGCGCGAGAAATCCGGCAGGTCCCCAAGGATGAAATCGACGGCTTCGAGCCGCCCCGCGACCCGCCCGTCCTGCCAATGCCCACGCGCGAGCTTTGTCATCTCTATGTCTGGCTCGCCGGAGCTTGGGTCGAGGTCAACCCGGGTGCCGAATGATCAGAAAGCAACTTTATGGCTCTGATTCTCCTACACTTTCAGTCCTCGCAGAGCGATTCTGATGACACAAGGACGATGCAACTCACCCAAAGGAGTCACCGAGATGACTACCCGCCTGAACCCAATCACTACGCCCCGCCACCAACTCCGCGCCGAGAAGGCGCGCCGGAACCGCGAAGCCGCCATGAACGCCTTCATCGGCAAGAAGGCCGAAATCGATGAAATGCTCGCCCGTCTCCAGAGACTGAGCGACGATCACTTCGACTGCCACCCAGACGAGATCAGCTGGGGCGACGTCGGCACCCTTGGACACTATGCCGAACTCCTGACGCGCATCACTGACAGCGCCTTTGGTGAGGGCGAACACGCCGAGTGATCCTTCCGGCCCGGCCTTCCGCGCAGCCCGTCACCGTGGCGGGATGAGCCCGGTAGAAGGGAACGCACCCCGCGCTGCCGAACAGATACCGGAGACCCTGATGCCCAAGCTCACCGACACCCAGACCATCATCCTCAGCCGTGCGGCCACGCGCCCCGGCCATCTGGCTATGCCGTTGCCCGGCGGGCTGCACGGGGCCGCGGCGAAGATGTCCGTGACCCGCATGATATCCAATGGCTGGCTCGAAGAGGTCGCGGCAGACACGCGCCGCGGCGATCCGCTCTGGCGCGAGACCGGCGATGGTCATGGCACCATGCTTGTCGCGACCGAAGCGGGTCTGGAAGCCATCGGGATCGAGCCGATGGTCCCCAAGTCCACCAGCGCGTCGCGTAAGGCGAAACCGGACCCCGCGCCGTCGTCCGCGACTCCCGATACTCCAAAGCCTGTCGCCATCCGGGCGGGCACGAAGCAGGCGCAGATCATCGCGCTGCTTCAGCGGCCCGAGGGGGCATCCATTGCCGAGATCGTTGAAGCGACGGGCTGGCAGGCCCACAGCGCGCGCGGCATGATCTCCGGCGGGCTCAGGAAGAAACTGGGGCTCGCCGTCACCTCCCGGAAGGAGGCGAACAGGGGCACTGTCTACAGTCTGGACGCGTGATCCGGGCTCACGCCTCGTCGACATCGATCCGATCTGCAACGTCCTGGGCTGTCAATGTGCATTCAAAACTGACCCGGTGTGATCATCCAAAAATGACCCACCCCGGAGGTGGCAAAGCCCACAGGCGAGCGGCCACCAA